>CAYIOH010000925.1:0-1502 GCA_964364975.1 uncultured Bifidobacteriaceae bacterium | reverse complement strand
CGGGTTTGGATTTCGGGATCGCCCGCCCGCTCAAAGCCGATCTGATTCAACTTCGCCAAACCGTCGAGCATCGTGCGACGCGCCGAGGCGTCCACGCCCGGCGGATTGTTCAAGTAAAGCACCGGATCGCCCAGCGCACGCAGCGGCACGCCCTGATGCCGTGACGGCAAAAAACCTGCGCCCCACAACCGCTGATAAAGCGCCTGGGCGTCGCGCTTGGCCGACCAGCGCGGCGTCATGACGACGAACGCCGGCAGGTTTTCCGCCTCGCTGCCGAGGCCGTAGGAAATCCATGCGCCGATGCTGGGCCGGCCGGGCACCTGGTTTCCCGTGAGAATGAACGTGGCCGCCGGGTCATGGTTGATGGCCTCAGTGTGGACGGTCCGGACCACGGCCAGATCGTCCACGATCTGCGCCGTGTGGGGCAACAGTTCACTCACCCAGGTGCCGCACTTGCCGTGCTGCGCGAACTTGAAGAGCGACGGCGCAAGGGGAAACCGCTTCTGACCTGAAGTCATCGTGGTGAGCCGCTGGCCCTGGCGGATGGAGTCGGGCAGATCGGTGTCGAAGAGATCCGCCAGCCGGGGTTTGTAATCCCAGAGATCAATCTGCGACGGCGCGCCGTTCATGAAGAGGTAGATCAGCCGGCGCGCTTTCGGGGCGAAGTGCGGCAGGCCCGTCAGCATGGGGTGCGCGCGCTGGCGTTTCGTCCCCGCGGCGTTCAGCAATTCCGGGAACATCAATCCAGCGAGCGCGATGCGCCCGGCGGCCAGACCGGTGTTCCGGAAAAACGTGCGCCGCGTCTGGCGCTGGAGAAAATCATTCAGCGGTTGCATGGCTCAATTTTTGGTCACCACTTCGTCGAGGTTAAGCAGCACGTTGGCCACCATCGTGTAAGCGGCCAACTCGGCGGGTGAAACGTCCGTTGGCACCGGGGAGTCGCCGACGGCGATGGCTTTGCGCGCGGCCTCAGCATCGGCGCTGAACCGGGCGCGTTGCAACTCCAAGGTTTCATTGAGGACAGCGTTTTCAGTTTCCATCGGGGCGCGCGCGGCCACGAGGCGGAAGCCGTAGCGCAAACGTTCGGTGTCCGTGCCGCCGCCCTGGCGGAGCATGCGGTAGCCGAGATGGCGCGCGGCTTCGAAGTATTGCGGGTCGTTCATCAGCACCAACGCCTGCAACGGCGTGTCGGTGCGCTCGCGTCGGGCGGAGCATTGCTCGCGCGACGGCGCGTCGAAAGTGGTCATGGACGGGGGCGGCGCGGTGCGCTTCCAGAACAGGTAGAGACTCCGGCGGTACAGCGCTTCGCCCTTGTCCTGCGAATACTTCGCGGTGTTGCTCGAAGTGTAGCCAACGGCTTCCCAGATGCCCGGCGGCTGGTATGGCCGCACGCCACGCCCGCCCATGGTCAGATTCAGGAGGCCGCCGACAACGAGCGCGTTGTCGCGCAACACTTCAGCGTCGAGCCGATGCCGCGGACCACGCGCGAGCAGACGGTTCTC
>CAYIOH010000924.1:0-1503 GCA_964364975.1 uncultured Bifidobacteriaceae bacterium | reverse complement strand
ATCGCGATTCTGGGCATGGACGAGCTTTCCCCCGAGGACAAGCTCACCGTATTTCGTGCGCGGAAGATTCAACGCTTTCTCAGCCAGCCGTTCTCCGTGGCTGCCGTCTTCACGGGCCGCGACGGCAAGCAGGTGCCGGTGGCTGAAACCGTGCGCGGCTTCAAGGAAATCCTCGAAGGCAAACACGACGACGTGAACGAAGTGAACTTCTACATGAAGGGCACGATCGATGAGATCAAAGAAGCGTAACTGGTAGGGCGCGTCACTCCGTGCGCGCCGAAAGAAGAAAATGGCTGCCACCTTAAAACTCGAAATTGTCACGCCGGAGGCGAAAGTCTTCACCGGCGACGTGGAAATGGTCACGTTGCCCGGCGTCGAAGGCGAGTTGGGGGTTTATCCCAACCACGTCCCGCTCATGACGCAACTGGTGGCGGGCGAGGTCATCGCGCGCAAGGATGGGCAGGACCATTTCCTGGCGGTGGGCGAGGGGTTCGTGGAAGTCACCGGCGACCACGTGTCCATCATCACCGACATGGCCATCGAGGCGGCGAATATTGACGAGGCCAAGGTGGAGGAGGCCCGCCGCCGCGCCGAGGCGCGCCTGGCGGAACAACTCACCGACGAGGACGCCGCGCTGGTTAACGCCACCCTGGTCCGCACCGCTGCCCAACTCAGGGTCAAGCGCCGGCAGAGATAGTTTCCAAACTGGCAACACAAACGGCGCGGGAATCAACCCGCGCCGTTTGTCTTATCAAACTCGTTCTGACCTTCAGCTTTCGATCACGTTGATTTCCACCGGCTCGACGCTCACGCCGGTTTTCTCCAACCACTTGATGGCGGTCTTCACATCGGCGCGCTTGCCGTCGAGCTCCAAACAGACGACGCCAATTTCATCCGTCACACTCGCTTGGCGGATGTTGGTGACGACGTTGAATTTGTGGCCGAGCTTCCAGATGAGCGGCTCTTTGATGAGCTTGGGCGGATACATCAGCCACAATCTTTGTTGAGTGGGAGTCGTGGACTTCGTCGGCGTCGCCGTTTTTTTGGAGGCTTTGGGCATGGCAGGAGAATTTTTGATTTACGATTTACGATTTACGATTTGAAATCAACCGCCGGCAATCGCGGGGATGATGCTGATTTCGTCGCCGTCTTTGAGCGGCGTTTGCTGGTTTTTCAGGAAGCGGATGTCCTCTTCGTTCACGTAAACATTCACGAAGCG
Organism: uncultured Bifidobacteriaceae bacterium; assembly: GCA_964364975.1. Lineage (GTDB taxonomy): Bacteria > Verrucomicrobiota > Verrucomicrobiia > Limisphaerales > JADLHS01 > JALOTT01. The sequence goes on along the minus strand of CAYIOH010000924.1, from coordinate 284 downwards.
GCGGACTTCGCCTTTTTCATCCACGAGACGTTCCTGAATGCCGGGGTAGCGGGTTTGCAATTCAGTGATTGCTTCAGCGATGGTTGCGCCGTTGACCTCGACGAGTTCCTCGTTGTTGGTCAATTTGCGGAGCGGGGTTGGGATTCGGACCTTTTTTGGCATAACTTTCAAGGGGACTGTCACTTTCTTCCGGACTTTTTCGCAAACTTGTTTTGGCCGATGCGGAGAATTTTGTCCAATTGAGATTTTAAGGAATCAACTTGTGCTTCCAATTCTTCAGCGTT
>CAYIOH010000923.1:0-1504 GCA_964364975.1 uncultured Bifidobacteriaceae bacterium | reverse complement strand
CCCAAGACAACGATTTCATTGATCTCACACTCCGCAATATGCTAGGGCAGCAGAGCGTGAGCGCGCTGCTGCCTGCCATCGCCATTGCCAAACACCTCGGTCTCACGCATGAACAGATCCTCGAAAAACTTCCTCAAACGCAATTCGAGCCAGGGCGCATGAATCCGATTCCGGGCATTAAGGGATCGCTCATCATTGACTCCAGTTACAATGCGGCACCGGCTTCCATGGCGGCAGCTCTGGATACCCTATCCGAGTTTCATCCTGCCGAGCATTCCCGTCGCATCGCGGTTTTGGGGCACATGGCCGAGCTGGGACACTATAGCGAACAAGAACATCGCCTTATTGGATTGAAAGTTGCGGAGATTGGCGTTGACTTGCTCATTACGGTGGGCGAGCTTGCTCGCGACATCCGTCGCGGCGCCATTGAGGCAGGGATTCCACAAGATCACACGCACCATTTCGATTCACCCCTGGACGCCGGCCGCTGGTTGGACAGGGAGATTCGCAAAGGAGATATTCTTTTGGTAAAAGGCTCACAATCAGCACGAACGGAGAAGATCGTAAAGGACATCATGGCGCAGCCGCTGCGCGCTGCGGAGCTCCTCGTTCGACAATCTGACTCTTGGCTGGTTACATGAATTATGGACAAGCTCGATTTTAAATTGAGATAAAAGGGAATCAGCATGATTTTCTTCAGCTGAACTCCCCATTTAATAAAGGCAGTCAAATGGCTATAATGTGGATAAAAAAACAAACCCTCCTTTGCTCAAGTTTCGGCGGGTAAACAAGACGAAGAGAGCGCAAAAGACAATTTCAAATTTTTTTGGGAGTAAATTCTTTTAAACTCTTTCTCCTCTGAAATTCAGAATTGGTATATCCAAGCCAGCACTTGCAACTAATTCTTTTAATCTACCAAGTTTTTCCGAATTGCTCGCCAGTTTTCCGCCGATTACGAGAGAAGAAATGTAATTAGCAGGGATACCTACCAAAACGGCTAAATGTCTCTTTGCAATTTCTGGTCTATCTTTCTCGTAAGGAAAACGCACAGGAAAATTTGCTAAGCGACTTACGTCAACTCCTGTTGCAGAATGTTGAAGCAAATCGGCGAGTTCTGGTCTATTCGGATCAACGACAGCCGCAATGCTATCATTTTGTTCTTGTGGACAACTAAAAGATTCTATTCTCTTCTTTTTTATAATTCCCATGTTTTCCTCATTGCCATAGGCATACTCGATATATTCCCGTATTGATTTATCTCCCTGATTGACAAAGAAGTCAGCACAGTAGTGTGTTTCCGCATATTCCGCTTGTGTTTCTTTTTCAGCATAACCAAGTTCGCCAGACAAAATTCCCGATTGCAGAATTTTTGACAGTACGAGTTCATCGTAACGAAGGTTATGCAAGAGGGTACCATTTTTCAGTAACGCAATATTCTGCCCTGCATCTTTAGAAACTCCGCTGTCTCGTTTAGCAAACCGCAATTGCCAAAATTTTTCCCATT
>CAYIOH010000922.1:0-1505 GCA_964364975.1 uncultured Bifidobacteriaceae bacterium | reverse complement strand
ACCGCGACTACGTGGAAAAGCAGATTCAGGGCTTCTATCCCGATGCGCATTTAGAGCCGAACGACGGCTTCGTCACCTTCGCCGAAGAGCTCCACACTACGGCGGTGGTCCTCCGGCAGGAAAAGCAGTACTTCTTGCCGTTCAAAACGTACAAGACGGCCGAAAGCGAACCGTTGAACGGTATTACGAACGCAATGGAGAAGCTGGGCGAGCACGCTCGGGCGAGCATTCAGATTCTGGTGGAGCCTCGCTCTGATCGCTGGCGGGTGCGGGCCGCGCAGGCGGCTCGGGCCGTGGCGGAAGGCCGGCCGATCCTGACCGAAACGTCTATTTTCGGAAAGGCGCTTTACACCGTTAGTAGCTTGTTTCACGCCGTCAGTCGTAACACCGGCGAACACACATCAACCAGCAACGCCCATCTCTATCGCACGCCGATCCAAGAGCAGTTAATGAAGCTAATGCAAGAGAAGGCCAGTAAAGTCGGCTTTTGGGCGCAGGTTCGGATTGCCACGATGGCTGAACAGGAGGTTGAGGCCGAATCGGCGCTGGCCAATCTTGTTCAATCGTTCGCTCAGTACACCTTGGGAGAGGGGAATAAGTTCCACGAATTGAGTTCGATCGGCCGTGAGCGGCTGGCCACTGCCATTGCCCTGCGCGAGTTTGTTGGGCCGCGGAGCTTGATGAACACCGAAGAGCTGGCTAGTCTCTACCACTTTCCAAATTTTCACATCGAAACCCCCACTATCATGTGGCTGCCGGCCAAGATTTTACCGCCCCCGGTCAACCTACCAGAGACGGGAATTATTCTTGGAAAGAGCGTGTTTCGCGGCATTGAAAAGATGGTTCGGCTCAAAGACGATGATCGCCGTCGCCACCTGTACGCGATTGGGAAAACGGGCGTAGGAAAAACGACGATCTTTCTTAATATGATCGAGCAAGATATCAAAGCGGGCAAAGGCGTTTGCTATATCGATCCAAATGGAGATGCTATTGGCGAGATCCTCAAGGTTATTCCCAAGGAGCGAGCGGAGGATGTGATCGTGTTCGATCCGTCCGATGCCACCCGGCCAATGGGGCTGAATATGCTTGAATGGAAGCGGCCAGAAGACCGCGATTTTTTGGTGGCAGAGTGGCTCGAAATTTTCTATAAGCTGTTCGACCCAAACCGCACTGGCATGGTTGGTCCGCAGTTCGAGCACTGGGGTCGGAATGCGTCGCTCACGGTCATGAGTCTGCCGGGCGGTGGCACGCTCATCGACATCCCGCGTCTGTTTACCGACGATGGCTTTCGTGAATACGCTGTCAGTCACGTTAAAGATCCGGTCGTGCTGGCGTTTTGGAATCAACAGATGGCCAAGACGAGCGACTACCACAAATCGGAGATGTTCAATTACTTCATCAGTAAGTTTGGTCGGTTCATGACCAACGATCTGATGCGGAACGTGATTGGCCAAACCACCAGCGCCTTCGATGTGCGCGATATTATGGACAGCGGAAAAATCTTC
>CAYIOH010000921.1:0-1506 GCA_964364975.1 uncultured Bifidobacteriaceae bacterium | reverse complement strand
CGTTTACGCCCGCGACGTGGAGCAACTCGTCCTCGAAGACGTTCGCTTGAGCTTGGCCAAAGATGACCTTCGGCCGGTGGTCTTCGCGGACGGCGTGAAGCGGCTGGACATGGACAACTTCAAATTCACGCGAGTCCCCGGTGTTACGGAGTCACTCGTGACGACCAATGTTGGGAAGGTGAATCTGCGGGAGACTGGTCTTTCGGGTCTTGGTCCGCGCTAGCCTTTCCGCTTTTGGTGCGGCTCGCCTGAGCCGTGACTATTCGATAGTCTGGACAGGCCAGTTGGGCTGGTTCATCGGGACGCTTTCGGTCCCGGCCGGGCGGCAAGGATGCCGCCGGCTCCGGCAGGCAGGATGCCCGCCGCTACGTTCGCCCATTGATTTGGGTCAAAGACAACGGCCTGGCCTTCCGATGCAATGACAAGTATAAACTTGCGCGCGATGGCAACGGCAAAATTATCCCTCAAGATACTCGCCTGCGAAATTGCCCAGCGGGAAATCTGTTTCGCCGCGGCCCAAACACCGCATCTTTTGGAGGTGGAATTCCTGCCCGTCGGGCATCATGACGAACCCCGGAAGGGGCATCGCGATCTGCAGGCCCGGATTGATGCCGTGCCGGCCGGCCGGTACGACGCCATTCTGGTTGGCTACGGCCTTTGCAGCTTGATGCTGAGCGGTTTGACCGCGCGCCATACCCGGCTGGTCGTGCCGCGCGCCCACGACTGCATCACCTTGTTTCTCGGTTCCAAGGAACGGTACAGCCAACTGTTCCAGTCCTGTCCGGGCACCTATTATTTCACGGCCGGCTGGCTGGAATTTCCCCAGCGCAAAACCGTGCGCAGCGCCGGCCTGGACGCCTTGCGGGAAATGACCGATGACATCGGCAGCCAAACGACGCCCTTTGGACTGGGACAGTCCTTTGCCGATCTGCTCGCCAAATACGGGGAGGAAAACGCCCGTTACCTGCTGGAGGTGACCCAGCAATGGGCCGACCATTACGATCGCGGCACCCTGATTTCCTTCGATTGCACCGCCCAATTGGGACTGCGCGACAGAGTGAAAGACATCTGTGAAAAACGCGGCTGGCAGTTTGACGAACTGGCCGGCGACGTCGGCCTTCTGCAACGCTGGCTGGGCGGCCAGTGGGATGACAAAGAGTTTTTGATTGTGCAGCCTCAACAAAGCGTTTACCCCTCCTACAATGACCAAGTCATCGAAGCGCGTCCGGTGACAGGAGAAGATTCGTGAGCCATGAATAATATAGCCAACCAGAGCGCGTCGCCCGCAAGGTCCTCGCACGAGTGGACCTGCCGCCGGCGCGTCGAAACCACTCTGAATCACCAGGAACCGGACCGCGTGCCCTACGACCTCGGCGGCTCCATTTTGACCGGCATCCATCACGTCGCCTATCGGCGGCTCCGGCGGCACCTTGGCCTGCCCGAAGTCGAAATCCAGCTTGAAGACCCGATTCAGCAACTGGCCCGGGTGCATGACGATGTGAAGGA
>CAYIOH010000920.1:0-1506 GCA_964364975.1 uncultured Bifidobacteriaceae bacterium | reverse complement strand
CACCCGTTGCGCCGGCTCCGCGGGGGTGCGGGCGGGGGTGTGGGAGAGTTCCGCGTGGCCTGTAGCAGCCGACGTGAGTCGGCTCTAACTTCATCGGACTTTAGATGGAGCGGACTCACGTCCGCTGCTACGAGGTTCACGGGCCGGGAAGTGCAGCCAGTCTCGCCAGTTTTCTTGATTTCACCCACCGCAACGGCAATCCTGTCGCGGCCAACTCAGTGGGCAATCCAACATGGCTGAATCGTTCGACCAAATCTTCGTTTCGCTCAAGCATTGGCTTGTGGGCTTATTGCCTCTTGGCGACAATGAGACATGGGGCGACATCCAGACGTGGGCCTCCGTTGTTATCTCCGTTGTCGCCATCATGCTCGTTTTCGCCACGCTATTCGCCATCACGACGGTGTTCGAGCGCAAAGGTCTCGCGCGCATCCAGAATCGCTACGGCCCGAACCGCGTCGGCATCCCCTTCACAAAAATCAGCCTGTTCGGTTTCGGCCAGCCCATCGCCGACGGCATCAAGGCGCTCATCAAAGAAGACCTCGTGCCGCGTACGGCGGACAAGGTCGTTCACTACCTCGCACCCATCGCCATGCTCGTGCCGCTCACGCTTACGCTGGCGGTGCTACCCTGCGGCCGCAACATGACCGCGCTCGATCTGGATGCGGGGTTGCTCTATTTCTTCGCCGTCGGCGCGGGTGCGGAACTCGCCGTGTTCATGGCGGGTTGGTCCAGCCGCAACAAATATTCCCTCTTCGGCGCCATGCGTGCCATCGCCCAGATGGTCAGCTACGAAGTGCCGCTCATTCTTTCGACGGTGACAGTCGTGATGATCGTCGGCTCGCTCTCGCCGGTGAAAATCGTCGAAGCGCAGGCAGGCTACGGCGGTTGGTTACCGGATTGGTTTGTGTTCACGCCGTGGGGGTTGGCGGGCTTCCTCATCTTCATCACGGCTGCGACCGCGGAGTCGAATCGTTCGCCCTTCGATCTGCCGGAAGGCGAATCCGAAATCGTCGCCGGCTATTTTCTCGAATACTCCGGGTTCAAATTCGCCATTTTCTTTATGGCGGAATACTTCGGCATGTTTGCCGCCGGTGGCATGGCGGCGACGCTGTTCCTTGGCGGTTACGCCGCGCCGGTCCAGTGGTTGAATTGGATTCCGAGCTGGGTCTGGTTTTTCACCAAGACGATGGGATTCATTTTCTTCCTCATCTGGATTCGCGGTACGTTGCCACGTCTGCGCCAGGATCAGCTCATGAACTTCGCGTGGAAATTCATGCTGCCGATGGCGCTGATCAATATCGTGGCGGTGGCGGTCTGGCATTTCATGACGCCCGGCATCCCGCGCTGGCTGGTGTGCAGCGCGGTCGTCGTTGGACCATACTTCTTTATGGGTCACGGCCTGATGCAAAACCAACACGTAGGAAAGCGTGTTTACCGTTACGCTGAATGAATAACCAGGACACCAACGCAATTGGTAGGGACGCGTTCCACCGCGTCCCCAATCTG
>CAYIOH010000919.1:0-1506 GCA_964364975.1 uncultured Bifidobacteriaceae bacterium | reverse complement strand
CGAAGCGGGCTGAAGCCCGCGCTCCGCGGCAAACTTGGAACTTGGAACTTGGAACTTGGAACTTACCATGCTCGCGATGACACAGAACGAAGCGCTTCAAATTTTCCGCGACACGGGCGCGCTGCTCGAAGGCCATTTCATCCTTCGTAGCGGATTGCACAGCCGGCAATTTTTCCAATGCGCGCTCGCCTTGCAGCAAATGCCCGTCGTCGAACAACTCGGCGCGGCGCTGGCGGAAAAAGTTCGCCGGCTCGGCGTGCCCACCGTCATCGCGCCGGCGATGGGCGGCCTCGTCATCGGGCAGGAAGTTGCCCGGCAACTCGGCGTGCGGTTCATTTTCGTCGAGAAGGAGGAAGGCCGGCTCGTGCTGCGTCGTGGCTTCAAGATCGCTCCCGGTGAAAAGATTCTCGTCGTCGAAGACGTGGTCACGAAAGGTGGTCGCGTTCAAGAGACGATTGACATCGTGCGCGCCAACGGCGGCGTGGTCGCCGGAGTGGCGATGCTCGTGGATCGCTCGAACGGCGCGACGAAGCTGGGCGTGCCGATGTTCAGTCTCATCACGTTGCAGGTGGAGACTTTCGATCCAAACAAACTCCCGCCTGATCTTGCCAAGATTCCGGCGGTGAAGCCGGGGAGCAAATGACGGAGCGCGACTGTGTGCGTAACACCAGACGCAGCACTCACAGATTCTGCGACATGCTGCGGCTGGATCTGCGACCACAGCCGCGCTCCACTCCCCCTGTGCCACGCACCTCGTGCCAGACTGCTTTCCACTGTGCCATCGCGTCGCCTTTGGCACAGTTGATCGGCCGGTGGGCAGCTCGCGTTTTCTTCGTTTTCCTTAGCAAACACAGCGATTGTTGCTCGAACCGACCCGATGGCACCGGCATAGCTTGGTAGTTCAAAGACGCAGTGTAACTACATCATTTTATGGCAAAAGTTTTAGGCATTGATTTGGGAACGACAAACTCCTGCATGGCGGTCATGGAAGGCGGCGAGCCACTCGTTCTGGAGAACTCCGAAGGCAAACGCACCACGCCCAGTGTCGTCGCCTTCACCAAGAGCGGCGAGCGCATCGTCGGCGACGCCGCCAAGCGCCAGGCGGTTACCAACTCGCGCAACACGGTTTACTCCATCAAACGTTTCATGGGCCGCAAGTTCGACGAAGTGCCGGAGGAGATCAAACGCGTGCCTTACAAAGTCGTGAAGGCCGCTAACGGTGACCTCGCAGTCGAAGTGGAAGTGGACGGCAAACCGAAGCAATTCTCCCCGCCGGAAATCTCCGCGATGATTCTGGGCAAGCTCAAAGCTGACGCCGAAACGCGCCTTGGCGAGAAAGTCACGCAAGCCGTCATCACCGTTCCCGCCTACTTCAACGACTCGCAACGTCAGGCCACGAAGGACGCCGGTCGCATTGCTGGCCTCGAAGTGCTCCGCATCATCAACGAACCAACCGCCGCGTCGCTGGCCTACGGCCTCGACAAGAAGAAGGACGAGAAGATCGCG
>CAYIOH010000918.1:0-1506 GCA_964364975.1 uncultured Bifidobacteriaceae bacterium | reverse complement strand
ATATTGTACTGCGGCGAGTGGTGAGGCGGACGGCTCGAACTCGTCCAGGAAGCGCCGCGGTGATTGTGACACTGGGCGCAGATATTAATGTTGGGATTGTACTTGTTTGTGAATGTGTCCGAGGTCGTCAAAAAGAAATCGTTGGTCGAAGATAACGACTGCCGAAGCTGGTTGGTGTAAATAATACCGGTCACCACGTTCGTCCAGACGTGATTCTCGTGCGGATCATGACAAACGACGCAAGTGATGCCGACGTTGGCGTCGTTCGTAACGGTTATGCTCGGATTCTCGCCCTTGAGCAGGGCGAGGCGGGCTGAACCCGAGTGGCAGCGACCGCAACTGTTCACGCGGTTAGTCGGACTCATGTCCTCGACCACCGCAAAGTGACCGCTCGTTTTCCATTCATCAAAAGTCGGAGTGCGCGAGCCGCTGTGGCAACCGCCGCAGACTTGTCCGGCCAACTCCACGCGCGGTCTCACCGTCAGATCCATTTCGTTGGCGGCGTGCGCCGCCGCGGGGCCGTGGCAACTCTCACACTGCACCCCGGCGAGCCGGGGATTTGTGTTCGCGTCGTTCTTGCTGACGAATCCCGTCGGCAAACCGTAACCCACCGTATGGCAAGGCAGACAGGAACTATTGGTCTGACCTCCTTGGGCCACAAACGAGGCGTTCGTGAATGCGCCGACATGACGCGTATGCGTTTCCATGTTGAAAATATCGTCGTGGTGACACCCCACGCATGCATCAGACCCGGCATATTGTGGCGACGGACCCAGGACCTTGAAGAAAGCGTTGCTGGAAAGTGTCGTGATGGTTGTCTTTCTCGTCAGATTTGGACTGCCGACCTTCTGCCAAGTTTTGTCGGTCAACCCCAGCTTCTGATAAAGTTGATAGTATCCGGAAGGCCCGTCCCACGTCACGGCCACGCCGTTGGTCGTGCGCTGAATTCCGCACATGACCGGCAGACCCGGCATCCCGCCGGGCACCGTAATGCTCAAGTGCTGAACTTCCTGTGCAAGTACGGACACGCCTGTCACGAAGAAGCCCGCCGTCAAAATCAAGACTGATGCTTGGCTGGCCAGCAGAACTTTGGTGCTATTCATAGACGGCTGCCCCGGCTGTTTTATTGGCACTGACTGTCCGCCTCGAATGGCCACGCGGATTCCTGCGGCCGCAAAGCGAACAACCCGCCCAACCCGCCCCACACCAGAGTGAGTTACGAATTGAAACTGGTGTCGCATAGGTTGGGTTTGAAGTTACACATGGATGAATCAGGTGCTATCCCAAAATTGTCGGATTTTCACCCTCGGTTGCCCTATGCCAGACAAGGAGATGCCGCGACCAGTTCGCCGGCGCAAGTTTTCCTCGCGTCAACGCCCAACCATTGGCAAATTCCGAGTGCATGACAATACCAGTAACTGAACACCGATAACACTCCATGAGACAAGCACGTACAAAATCAGTTGACCCCGCGATCCAACGAAAAACCGGCGAGCAAGCCCAAAC
>CAYIOH010000917.1:0-1510 GCA_964364975.1 uncultured Bifidobacteriaceae bacterium | reverse complement strand
GTGCCTGCTCAAGGACAAGATGTTTGCCACGGCGCGGATTCTGGTCCGCCAGGCGGAAGGGGCGACGCTGGTGCCGCCGTCGGCCATCCAGCATGTCGAGGGCAAGCCGTTTGTGTTTGTGAAGCTGGGCGCGGATTTGTTCGACGCACGGTCGGTGCAGCTCGGAGCGAAGTTCGACGGGCGACAGGAAGTGCTGACAGGCGTGAAGCCGCAGGACCAAATCGCCGTGAGCCATGCGTTCGCCATCAAGTCGGCGATGCTGATGTCGCGGCTGGGTGCTGGATGTGCCGACGATTGAAGACACGCGTGCCATGTTAAATTCAATCATCACCTTCTCGCTCAAGAACCGCCTATTGGTCTGTGTCCTGTCGGCGGCGCTCGTCGTCATCGGCGGGCGCAGTCTGAGCATTCTGCCGATTGATGCCTTCCCGGACACGACGCCGGTGCAGGTGCAAATCAACACCACGGCGGCGGCGCTAAACCCGCAGGAAACCGAAGCGCAAATCACGGTGCCGGTGGAACTGGCCATCAGCGGATTGCCGGGGCTGCATAATGTGCGCTCCATCTCGAAGTTCGGACTGTCGCAAGTCGTGGCGACGTTTGACGACAGCATCAACATTTTCAAGGCGCGGCAACTCATCTCGGAACGATTGCAAACCGTGGAACTGGCGGAGGGCCTGGCGCAACCACAGCTAGGTCCCATCGCCACCGGCCTCGGCGAGGTGTTCCATTACGTCGTGCGGTCCACCGACACCAACCGCACGCCGACAGAACTGCGCACGCTTCAGGACTGGGTGGTGAAACCGGAACTGCGCAAGGTGCCGGGCGTGGCCGAGGTGAACACATGGGGTGGATTTGAAAAACAATTCCATGTGGTGGTGGAAACCGACCGGCTCATCAAATACCGGCTGACGTTCGAGGAGTTGGTCGAGGCGTTGCAGGCGAACAACCAGAATGTGGGCGGCGGGCAGATCGTGCGCGGCGGCGAATCGCTGCTGGTACATGGCGTCGGCCTGACCACCAACGTCCAGGAGATCGCCAACATTGTCATCAAGGCGCAGGACGGAACGCCGGTGCATGTGCGGGACGTGGCGACGGTGAAGGAAGATCACGAAATCCGCCGGGGCGCGGTGACGGCCGATGGTCGCGGCGAAGCGGTGCTGGGGCTGGGCTTCATGCTCATGGGTGAGAACAGCGCGGTGGTGACGCGCGCTCTCAAGGCCAAGCTGGCCGAGGTGCAGAAGTTCCTGCCGCCGGACGTGAAGCTGGAAGTGCTCTACGACCGGACGGAACTGGTGGATAACGTTATTCGCACGGTCCAACACAATCTACTGGCCGGGGCCCTGCTGGTCATCGCGATTCTGTTTGCGTTCCTGGGCAACCTGCGGGCCGGGCTGATTGTGGCGGTGGCGATTCCGCTTTCGATGCTCTTCGCCGGCAACTTCATGTTGCAAGCGGGCATCGCGGCCAGCCTCTTGAGCCTCGGCGCGGTGGACTTTGGCCTCATCGT
>CAYIOH010000916.1:0-1510 GCA_964364975.1 uncultured Bifidobacteriaceae bacterium | reverse complement strand
GTGAGATACACGCACCGGATCGCGCCGTCGCCGTTGGTGGTGCCGGGCACCTGGTAGCCTTGGATGATCGTCACCTCCGGTCCCATCAAGCCCTCGACCGTAATGGCCCGGTCAATGGCCACGCGATTGACCAACAGGTTGGTGCCCACCGCGCGTCCGCCCGTGGCGTACACCCCGCCGGCGACCAGGACGGTGTCGCCCGTCTGCGCCGCGTCCACGGCGTCCTGGATGACGTGGGCGGCGGTGGTCCAGTTGGTGTAGGGCGGCGCCGGGCTGGGACTGCTCGGCCAGACGTAGCGCGTAGCGGCGGAGGCGCTGGCGCAGGAAAGCAGGAGGAGTGCGAAGGCAACATCCAACATCCAACATCGAACACTGAACATTGAACTGCCGGCAGCTTTCGTTTGATTCGTTTTCATAGTCTTACCTTTTTGGGTTTCGAGTTTCGGACTTCGGATTTTGAGCGGGCGGGCTTTGGCGAACCCCGAAGTTCACCACCAAAGCCCGCGCCGCGATGGTTAACGCTCTTGATTGCACGGCTTGACGGGACGCAGGTCCCTACACCGCCGTATCGCCAGATGGCTTACGGCGAGGAGCGGCATCCCTGGTTGGCCGTCAAATAAGAAACCTCGCCCGTGCCGTTCATCTCGCGGGATTCAGTATTTGATCGTGCCAGTCCCTACGGAGCCAAATGTGACAAGCACATAGGTTCCGGGAACAGGGGGGTACGGGTTCATTGTACGGTAGGTGTACACCGCTTCGAACCCTCCGCTGGCGTTCTGGAACCGACCGGTGCCGCCCGTAAAAATCACGGTGTAGCTGACGCCAGGGTTGACATAGGCATCCCAGAAGACCTCGTCACCGTTGGCGCTCTTGAACGATCCCTGGAAGATTGCGTCGCCTGACGCGGCATAACCCACCAACACCCCTTCGGCAGTGAGCGAACCGAGGTGAGTCGCCCAGCCTGTGCCTTCCAACACAGCTACGCTGGGGAAGGGCGTGTAGTTCACCGTGGTAAAATCGTTCGTGAACTTGAATGGCCGTTCCACCTGGTCCTTCGCGCTCACCCCCATCGGCAGGGAAAGCGCACAAACTGCGAGGGTCGTGACCCATCGAGCCAATGTTGATTTTCTCATATACTTGCACCTTTCTGTTGTTTGTTTGTCTTTCGCGGCCATCCAGTGCCCCACGCCGCCGGGGCCTCGCCCGCAGGCCGTCGCGGTTTCCCGCTTCGGCGCTGTCCGGGAGGCCCGCGGTATCACGGCTGGAACACCTGGCCGTCCACTCCTTTGCTAAGGCAAATGAAGCGGAAAGTTTCTCAGATTTTGACCGGCTGCGCTGGGAGAGCGGGTCCAAGACGGCAAATCGTTGGGGGAACACGTCCGTTTTGACCTTGGAAGCCGGATTGGGAATCAGGAACTTGGAAATGAGATTGCAAATTGGACGCCCCGCGTTCAGGTTTGGTCGCGCGGAAACGGTGGTGTGGTGCCATCTCATCCCTGCCGTTGCGACC
>CAYIOH010000915.1:0-1511 GCA_964364975.1 uncultured Bifidobacteriaceae bacterium | reverse complement strand
CCAACGTCGCCACCCAGCTCAACACCCTCGCGCAGTTGTTGCAGGCCACGAACCGTCTGGCAGAGGCGCAGCCGTTGATGAGACGGCATGTGGAAATTTTTCTTAAATTCACCCGCACTACCGGCCATCGGCATCCGCACTTGAAAGCTGGGGCCAGGAACTACGCCACTCTACTGAAGGCGATGGGGCAGAGTCCGCAAGAGGTATTGACGGAGTTGAACGCAGTGGGGCAGCCGTTCGGCATCCGGCTCGGCGGCTGACAACGATTGTTCATTCGAATGAGTGCGTCAGAAACCAACGCCTGTTTCCGCGTGACCGGCGGCGTCCCGTTGTCCGGCGAGATCACGCCGCAAGGGAACAAGAACGAGGCGCTGCCTTCGCTGGCGTCGTGGTCCCGCGTCCGCAGGGTTGCATTGGTTCGGCGAGATGCTAAAGTTTGACCGCAATGAGCACGCTGGTTGAAATTGAAACGGCGGTGGATGCGCTGCCGTCGCAGCAACAGGAAGAGTTGTTTCGTCACCTGGCGGAACGGCTGAAGAAGCGCGGTGAACCCAAACGCCGTCTGCCGCTCGTGCCCGCCACGGGCAACCCCATCACGCAAGAGGAAATCAACGATGCCCTCGACTCCGATTGAGGCGTTGCTGGATGTAAATGTGGTCATCGCCTCCGTCTTTGCCGACCACGTAATGCACGGACCGGCCCGGAGTTTTGTGGAGGGACTTGAGCGTTTTCACACGACGCCGATGACGCAAGGCGGCTTTCTGCGCTTCGCCACGCGACCGTGGAAGAACGAACGCAAAGCGGAACAACCGCCGCGTCTGACGATGGCGGAAGCGCAGGCCAAGTTGCGCGAATTTACCGCCGCCGCCGGGCACATCTTTCTGCCGGATGACGTGCCGTTCACAGACTTGGCGCTGCGTTCCATGCAGGGACACCGGCAATGGACGGATGCTTACTTGCTCCATTTGGCCCGCCAGCACGGACTGGCGCTGGCCTCGCTGGAAAGCCGCATGACAAATCTGGATGACGCGGCCAAGCCAGTGCTGTTCGTGGTGAGTTGATGGGTTGGGCTGATCAACTCGCCGCAGTTTATTTCCCGAATCAGGAGTTTTTTACAGCAGCTTTGCGCCGCCGCGCTCGTTTTGGTTTACCGAGGTAGGGCGCGTCACTCCGTGCGCGCCGCACGTTCCTACACAAGAAACGGCGCGCAGAGGACTGACGCGCCCTACCTGAAATCGGCGGAACAGGCTGTCGGGCAGATTTTGATGTATTGATTTTGATGTATTGAATTGTTTGACCACGGATTACGGGGATTGCGCGGATGGGAATTACTTTATCCGTGTTATCGGCGAAATCCGTGGTTCAAAAGCTTTTCGTGTGGTTCGTGTGCTTCGCGGTTAAAAACTTCTGGCTGGCGGCGGTCACGGGCGGACGGTTGCTCATCAAAGGCGTCCGGCACGAGGATTTGCGGATGATCGGGCAGGTGTATGCGCGGTTGGGCATTCAAACGA
>CAYIOH010000914.1:809-1516 GCA_964364975.1 uncultured Bifidobacteriaceae bacterium | reverse complement strand
ACGTGATGGATGTCAACGTGAAGTCCATGTTCTTCGCCGCCAAGCATGCGATTCCGCATCTGCGCCGGAGCGGACGCGGTTACATCGTCAACGTCGGCTCCATCAGCAGCTTCGTCGGGCAGGCGCTGACGCCCGTCTATACGACCACGAAGCACGCGGTGGTCGGCCTTACCAAGTCCATCGCGCTGGATTACGCCGCGGACGGCATCCGCTGCAACTGCGTTTGCCCCGGCATCACCGATACGCCGATGCTGCGCGAACATTTGAACGTCCAGCCCGATCCCGACGCCGCGCTCGCCACGCGATTGCGCCGCGTGCCGATGGGCGTTGCGCTCACGCCGCACGATGCCGCCAAGACAATCCTGTTTTTGAGCTGCGAGGATTCCTCAGGCATCACGGGCACGACATTGGTGATAGATGCCGGCTATCTCACCGCCGCCGAGTGGGACACCCGGGGACGGACGGCGTTCATGACGGGCGGCAAATCAGGAAAGGGCAAACGATGAAACTGAAACTCGCTTGTGCCGACTTCGCTTTCCCCTTGTTGCCGCATGACAAGGTCCTGGATTTGATTGCCATGCTGGAGTTCGACGGCGTGGACATCGGTCTCTTTGAAGGCCGCTCGCATCTTTGGCCCTCAAAGGTTTTTGCCTCGCCCGTGAAGTCGGGAAAACAACTGGGGCGCAAGCTGGCGGATCTCGGCCTGC
>CAYIOH010000914.1:0-799 GCA_964364975.1 uncultured Bifidobacteriaceae bacterium | reverse complement strand
GTGTTTCTCCAGATGAACCCAAGTTTCATCCCTTACGCCATCAACCATCCGGAAGCGGCGCGGCGGCGGCGGGCGCGGGATTGGTTTCTCAAGACGCTGGACTACGCGGCCGCCGGTGGGGCGAAGCACGTCACCACGCTTCCCGGCGTGTACTTCGACTCGGAGAAACCGGCGGACTCGTGGCAACGCACTTGCGATGAGCTGGCCTGGCGCGTCGAGCGGGCGAAACAACAGCGCATCGTCTTCAGCGTCGAAGCCCACGTCGGCTCCATCGCGCCGAATCCGAAAGCGGCGTTGCGGCTGGTGCGCAGCGTGCCCGGCCTGACGCTGACGCTCGACTACACGCACTTTACCCGCAGCGGACTGCCGGACCGCGCCGCCGAACCGCTCATTGCCCACGCATCGCACTTCCATGCGCGCAGCGCGCGGCGGGGCCGTTTGCAATGCTCGTTCCAGCAAAACACCATTGATTACGCCCGCGTCCTTCGCGCGATGCGGCAGGCCGACTACCGGGGTTACGTCGGCGTCGAGTACGTGTGGATTGATTGGGAGCACTGCAACGAAGTGGACAACCTCTCGGAGACGATTCAACTCCGGGACTTTCTCCGCGCAAACCTGAAGGCAGATTGAGGATGAAAAATTCAAGCGATGCAAAAGTGGAGGAGCGCGGCGTTCACGCCCCTTCACCGGACCAACGGTTGGCAGCGTCGAATACAAAACGAACACACCTTCCATTTCGAACGTTGAAGCGGCGTTTAGAGCCTGTGTGAAAAATTCCCGCTTACTTTGAACATGCCTG
>CAYIOH010000913.1:0-1522 GCA_964364975.1 uncultured Bifidobacteriaceae bacterium | reverse complement strand
GAAAGAACATGGCTTTTGGGCTTACACCGCGCCTGGCACCGGCGGAATGGAGGGGTTCCAACGGCAGGATTATGAAGCGCTGCTGGAAGACATGCTGGCCGCGCGGATGAACTCCGTTTGCGTCGTCGTGAAGTGGTTGACGACCGGGTATCGTTCCCGATTGAAATTTTTAGACCAAAGCCCGTCCAACCTGGTCATCCAATCCGACAACCAACTACTGCGCGACTTTATGGCCGCGGCGCGCAAGCAGGGCGTCAAGACCTGGCTGGCCGCGGTCGTGAACATGTTTCCCGTCGGAAAGCTCCGGACGAAGCCGCGGCGCTTTTGTACGATCAGGGCCGCGCAGGAAGCGCCCATCCGAATTGGCATCCACGACCTGGATTGCGTCGAGGTGAATGACTGCGCGACGCGGATATTCGGCGAACTGTACGAACTCTTTCCCGGCATCGAAGGGTTTGTCGCCGAGGTCGAGGACAGCGGGTTTGAAGCGCCCCATCGCATCGCGCCCTACAATCGGTGGGCGCGGCAACACGATCGTCCCCCGTTCCATCGAATCGCTCACCCGCTCCAGACCCGCGCGCCGGATCTCGCCCCTTGGCGAGATTACATAACGGAACGACGGTGCGCGTTCGCTAAACGCATTGAGACCAACCTGCGACGCAAAGGTTTTCGCGGCGAGATGGCGATGTTATGCGAAACCGGCCGACAACCCTGCATGCTCACTCAGGAAATCAACCTGGAGTCATTCAGAAAAAACTGTCCCCGATGGTCGGCGGGATGGCTGGCGGTCATCATGATGTTTTTTCATGGTTTTGTCCTGGGTGAAAGCTTGTTTATGGACCTGAAATTCATTCCTTTGACCCCACACGAAATCGTTAAAAAGGTCCAACGGACCGAGGTTTTTTCGGATCGGGTTGCCTACTGGAACGATGATGGCCAGGGGCAGTTCATCGCTGTCTTCACCGGAAAGGACATAGGTCCGGGTGGCGAAAGAATCATCCTCGAGCTTACAAGCGAAGGCCGCACGATCGAAACCCAGCCGCTCGTGATCCCGAAGAAGGACCCTTCTCCCAAGTTCAGCTTTTTCATTCGCACGGACCAACTGAAGCCGGGCAAATACACCGTCAAGGCCACAATGGAGAATATCGATGACGTCGTTGAAGCCACGCCCTGCGAGTTTGTCCGCGTCAACCAGAACCACGCGAAGATTCCCATTCCTGCCGACGGCATTCCGCTGCAGGTTCATGCCCAGAATTTTGCCGATGCGGTCACGTGGCCCATTTCGACCGGTGTTCCCATGCCCTTTGGAACGCTCAACGACCCCTCGAAGCTGGTTCTTCTCGAGGATGGCAAACCGGTTCCCGCCCAGTGGACTGTGCGTTCCACCTGGACGCCGGGCGTGCCGACCTCGGTCCGCTGGTTGAATTTGGATTTTCTGGCGCGTTACGAGGGAGGGAAAGCGAAAGATTATAGGATCAAGTTGGGGGCACCGGATGCAGGCAAGCGGGTTGGGGCGATGAAA
>CAYIOH010000912.1:0-1522 GCA_964364975.1 uncultured Bifidobacteriaceae bacterium | reverse complement strand
CCGCCGCACGTGAACATTGACGAAATGATCGTCAAGCCCACCGACCAGGCGGCGATGCACAAGGTGTATCGAAGAAATCGTTGAAACGATGAAGCGTTAAATCGTTGAAACGGGCGGCGCGTGTGACTGCTGACACTTCAACGTTGTAACGCGCTTCACTTCTTTGCCGCCGTCGTCAGCGGAAAATCATCCGTGCGGAAGGGGGACGCCGGCAGGCCGTCTTTGTTCCAAAGATTGACGACCGGATTATCAGACCAGCCATAACGAACCGCCACCGGCTTGGCCACCTCGGCGCTGCTCACGGCCACCGTTTTGTCCGGCATGATTTCGGCCTTGGCCCAGACAAATTTTCTGTCCTCGCCGCAAATTGTGAAACCCGTGAGATTCCCGCCGCAGGCTTCCAGCCCGCTGCGCGCATGATTGAAACTCAGGATGGCCTTGTCACCCTTCACCTTCAGGCCCTTGTAAATCGGCCCGGAGAATTCGATCTTCTCGCCATAAGCAATGCCGCGCGCGGCCAGCGCCAGCCGGGCGCCGACCGGTTCCTTTCTGGTGGGATGAATGTCATCCTTGTCGCCGATATCGGTGATCACCGCCATGCCGACTTTGGGCAAAACTTTCGTGGCGAGGGATTGTGCCTCCCGCAACTCCGCCCAATCGCTGTCCTCTGGCTTCTCGGTGATTTGTTCAAGCGCGCGCTTCTTGTTCTTGTCCCATGGAGCGAGTTGAACCTCCAGAAAGGTGAAATCCCCCCGCCCCCAATCCCGCCGCCAATTGCGAATCATGTCGGGGAACAAGGTCCGATACTGCTCCGCGCGCCCGGCGTTTGACTCGCCTTGATACCAGATCGCGCCCTTGATGACGTAGGGAAGAAGCGGCGCAATCATGCCGTTGTAAAGCTCGGAGGGTTTCCAGCCCAAACCGGGCGACCGCTTCTTAAAATCCTGGTTGTTCTTCGCCGCCTCGGCCTTTTCGATTTCGTAGGCCACGAGCGCTTCGCGGTGATTCTTCTCAGCGATGGAATAGCTGTCGAGGATTTCGCTCTGGTAACGCGGATTGATTTCCAGCGCCTCGCGGCTCATCCAGACTTCGGCAGGCGAGCCGCCCCAATCAGACTCAATCAAGCCCACGGGAACTTTGCGCGCCGCCTGCAAGTCGCGTCCAAAATAGTAACCCACAGCGGTAAATTTCCGGACCGCGTCGGGTGAACAGGTTTGCCACGCGGCGTTGATTTTCACCGTGGGGGCGTCGGCTTTGACCCGTGGAACGGCGAAGAGGCGGATGGACTGGTTCGTGCCGGCGGCGATGTCGGCCTCCGGCTGAAACGAGGCGCTCATTGGCCACTGCATGTTGGACTGGCCGCTGCACACCCACACTTCGCCGACCAGCACGTTGGTCAACTGGCGCGTTTGAGTTTTCGTGGAGAGGGTCAGCGTGTCCGGCCCGCCCGCCTTGAGCGCGCGAAGTTTAAGCGACCATTTGAGGTTGTGCGCCGTGGCGGAAACTTTTTGTCCGCGAAACT
>CAYIOH010000911.1:0-1533 GCA_964364975.1 uncultured Bifidobacteriaceae bacterium | reverse complement strand
GAATCAACGGGATGCCGATTTTCCGCTCGTCCACCCAGAATCCGAAGGTCCAATCCCCCGGTTTTCGGGGCGGAACGGCCTCCGAATCCAGAGGGACGCGATCGCGGCCCAGCAGGTCGAATCGCCAGGCGTTGGGCTTGGTCTCGGGCAGGAGCACCCGCGCCTTGAGCAGCCGCCGAGCAACGCCCGCATCATCCACGATGCGCGCATCCGACCACTGACAGGAAAGGTTCGAAGGAATCATGCGCTGAAAGGTGGCGCGCCCGCTCTCCCCAATAACGCAACAGGCATGATGTGCATAGGCCGAAAAAATTATTCACCCCAAAAAGAACCGTAGGCGGGCCAACCGTTGTAAGGGGACCAGTCAACGGAGACCGAGTTGGGCGGCGACCAGTTCCACCAAGGACTTAGCCCATCAAAAGGGATAACCGTCCCTTTGGCCTTGAGAAATTCGCCGTGGCCATCCACAAAAATGAAATTCAACCCTCTCGGAGTGTTGTGACGCGGGAAGACATAGAATCCGTTCCCAACCACGGTGAGGTCGATTTGGTTGACTGTCAATATGACCGCGCCATAACTGTCACCCACCAGAAAAATCCGCGAGGGATGTCGGACCTCGTTCAGCGAGTGCGTCGGGTAATAGCAATATCCACTAAAAGCCGTGTTGGCGCCATACTGCCAGAAAACATCCTTCGGATCACGGCTTGGACACCCCTTGTTGCCGCGCTGTTTTATTAAGGCATCGCTGCCACCCAGGTAGTTCGCGATCGTCGCAGTCCAATAAGTGTTGGCAGGAATATCGGCTTCTGCTGTGGCGGGGCGGGTGCCTCCATGGATCCAGCCCTCGTCCTCGTTGCCCATGAGAAGCAGCGCCAAGCCCACTTGTTTCAAATGCGCCATGCAGACCGTCCGCTTCGCCGTCTCCCTTGCGTTCTTCAAAGCCGGCAAAAGCAACGACGCGAGAATTGAGATGATGGTAATCACCACCAACAGTTCTATTAAAGTGAAGCCTCCCCCACCGCATCGCGGCGGTGTCGGCTTCTCCTCATAGACCAAACCGTGCATGAAGTTTTCCCTCACACGGCTTTCCCCTTGGAATTCAGCCACCAACATTCGGCGCAGGCGTGTGCAGCCGTCGCCGCCATAGCAGCAAGCCGCCCACGCCCAGCAGCATGCTCGTGGTCGGTTCGGGGATGACAAAGTTGTCGAAAAAACTAACAGCACCGGTAATACCGTAAATCTGGCTGAGCAGACCAACGCCGCCGCCGCTGTATGCAGTGTGGCTCCAGGTGTTGCTGTACGAATACGGCTGGGCCAGCGTGGTGAAGCCGTTGACCTTGACAGTGAAGTTCGGTCCGTTCACGAGGACTTCCATGTGATGGAACGCGTTGCTGCCCGAGGCGAGCGTGCCTGCGGGGTTTTTGGCGGGCGCGCCGCACGAGAGGGGCGAAGCCGTGAGTGAAACGAACGGTGCCGACTTGAATGCAGGGTTGGACGGCGCTCGCGCCGACCAAGACGCATGAAAGTCTTAAT
>CAYIOH010000910.1:0-1537 GCA_964364975.1 uncultured Bifidobacteriaceae bacterium | reverse complement strand
ATCATCGGCCACCTGACAGATCACCGCCGAATTCTGCGACGTACGGACGAGCTGGACGTACCCGTTCGTGCTCTCGGCACCAGGGTCGAGCTGAATGCGGTAGTTATACAGCGTCCCCTCAATATCTGGATTGGCGGAATCTTTGCGGAACGTGAACCAAAGAAGGCTGTTTATTGGATCATGGTCAGGCATGACCTTGAACCGGCCGCTGTACTCAAAATTGCCTGCGTTCACGGTCGTCGCGATACCACGTGCATCCGTCCCCGACGTCACGTCAAGCGCCTTGCCGCCGCCATCGTCGACGATCGACCAGGTGCCGCCCAATGTCGACCACCCTTGCATTTGTCCGTCTTCAAAATCTTCGCTGTAAATCGGTGTCCCAACAACCGGCTGATTATAGGTGACGCCGCTGACGTGGAAGGCCTTGCCCGCGCCTGGAGCGAGTGTCACTGTCGCCGCCACCTGCGTGCCATTAGAGGCAAACTGCTGGGACGTGCCGGCCAGGAGATCGTCAAGGGCGATCGCGTTCGGGGCGGTGAACGCTAGTGAGACAGTCGCACTGCTCGAAATGTTACGATTGACCACAACCAGATAGTAGTCACCGTCAACTGGTGCTGATGTGAATATCCCGACCTCTGACCGCGGCAATCCTTGACTCACCACTGACGAGAGCCCAGTGACGAGCCCGGCGTTCGGGACACTTTGATCACTAAAGGCGTTGAGCTTTGTCAGCGGACTGAAAATCGGGCCGAGCGTAGCAAAATCGGTATTCGCCTGCCGCACAGCGCTGTAGAGCGGTTCATGGGGAGTCCGGTCAGCGCCGGTCACGGTCTCAAACCCTGGGTTATAATCCTCGGCAATGTTTCGTTGCGCCGGGTCACCCACTTCAACGAGCACGAGATCATCAAACCAAACACTCCCGCTCCCAGTACTGTTCACATACGGACCAAACGTCCAGGGTCCGGCTGTCGCGGGTGTCGTGAACGTCGTGGCAACCTGCGTCCAGTCCGCCGTGCCGCTCAACGTCGGCGAGAACGAGTAGAAGCCCGGCCCCGTCGCCTTAACCTGAACGTTCGCAGTGCCCGAGATCTTCACCCAGCCACTCGCAGTATACTGCGTATTTTCCTTGAGGTTGGGGAACTTTGGACTCCATGGTGCATTCGCGTTTTCCGGCGGATTTAAACGGAGATTGTAATAATTCGTGACAGTCCCTGTGACGTTGATTTTGGCGGCGGAGTTGCCGCTGTGCTTCGTCACGTTGTCAACCTGAAGTCCAACATTGCCGCCGCTCGTGCCGCTTATGTAGGTCGAATCAAGGTAAATCCTGCCCCCCTGCATGGCTGGCAGCCAATTCTGGAAATTCAAAGTGTAGGACGGGGCTTGATTGTCCCAAACTAGACCGCCCGTAGTGCTGTAAGGAAACCACTCGATACCCTGGATACCGTGCGCGAGTGTGAGATACGCGAACATATTCGTTTCTGCCGGCGTGATAGTGTCCCCAGCCCAATAATTCGCCGCGACGGAATACGCTACGGGG
>CAYIOH010000909.1:0-1544 GCA_964364975.1 uncultured Bifidobacteriaceae bacterium | reverse complement strand
CGGGCATCTGGCTGGAGCATTGCCAGGCGTGTTCCGCGCCGGAGATCGCGTGCGTGTTCAACCGCGCCAACATTCCGTATCACCTCGTGACGGGCCACCTCGCGGACGAGGAGGCGTGGGCAGAGATTCAGGATTGGGTGGACGCGGCGAAGGTCGCGACCGCGATGCGCCGGAATCGTGTGGGCGTGCTCGGCCATTATTACTGCGGGATGCTGGACGTTTACAGCGACATGACCCAGCAATCCGCCGGGAACAATTGAGTCGGAGTGAGCAGCCCGCTTGACGTTCGCACATCTGGCTGCGACTTTCCCCACGCTTGCCGCCCAACGCCCAAGCGTCAGCGACAAGCCGCTTGTTCGCTGACATTACGCAAGCTCCCGCCGTGCAATCCCTGGCGCGGCGACTGGAGCATGGCGGAGCGCTGTCTTGCGCCGGTGTTTGTGTGTCCGCGCAGCCGTTTTTCGCCGCGCTGCTCCGGCACCTTTCTCCACAACGTCCCATCGTTGTCGTCACCGATGGTTTGAAGACGCAGGAATGTTTTCAGCAAGACCTCGAAACGTGGCTTGGCTCGCCGCCGTTATTTTATCCACCTTGGGAAATATTACCGCACGAAGGCAAACTCCCGCACGCCGATGTCATCAGCGAACGGCTCGAAACACTCGTCGCGCTGGCCGAACTTTCAACTCTCAACTCTCAACTCTCAACTTTGGTTGTCACCAGCGTCACGGCCCTGCTGCAAAAAACTTTTCCACCGGGAGCTCTGCGCGAACGCACACGCACTCTCGCGCGCGGCGACCGCGCCGACCCGCTCGACTTGGTCGAGTGGTTGGAGGAACAAGGCTACGAACCGGAGGCTCAGGTCACGCAGAAGGGCGAGATTGCCCTGCGCGGCGGTATCCTCGACGTTTTTCCGCTCACCAGTCCGTGGCCGGTGCGGTTGGAATTCTTCGGCGATGAACTGGAATCGTTGCGGCAATTCGACCCGCTCACGCAGATTTCACGGGAGGAAATCACAAGCATCACGCTGCCGCCAGCGGGCGAGTTGGGAGTCTTGAAACGCGAATTGGAGCGCGGCGTTCACGCCGCTTCACCACACGACGGTGGACAGGCGTCCGAGATTCCCTCGCCATCCAGCGATCCGGCGCTGAAGCGGCCTGAAGGCCGTGCCCCTTTGGCCACATTGCTCGATCATCTGCCGGCCGAAACGATTTTCGTCCTTTGCGAGCCGGAGTTGCTCGAAGTGCGCGCCGACGAATACGCCGGGCAAATCCCATCGGGTGACCCGTTCTACGTCTCATGGGAATCATTTCGCTGGCAGATCGCAAGAGGAGGAATGTCTGCTTTGGAGTTGACCGACGGTGGCGCTCTCTCCCTCACCCCTGCCCTCTCCCGCTGGGAGAGGGAGAATCGCCCGCCAGGTTCTGGCAAATCTGAGGCGGAGTCTGGTGCGGAAGTTGCAGGAGGATTCAAAGGCGATCGAGAACTGTCCCCTCTCCCAGCGGGAGAGGGTCAGGGTGAGGGAGAACCTCGCGAACTGCCTAGTG
>CAYIOH010000908.1:0-1545 GCA_964364975.1 uncultured Bifidobacteriaceae bacterium | reverse complement strand
ATTTCGCGCGGCTCGCGACGATTTGGCCAGATACTGATAGATTGGAAATCTGCGCGACGGACAACTGGAGGATTCTATGGCCCTGACCGCAATGGCGATTTACAAGAACCTGCCCAAGACGAATTGTGGCGACTGCAAATTCCCGACCTGCATGGCGTTCGCGATGCAGGTCGCGGCCAAGCAGAAGCCGCTGACCGACTGCCCCCATCTCTCGGACCAGGCCAAGGGCGAATTCTCCGAGGCGTCCGCGCCGCCGATGAAACTCGTGCGCGTCGGCCCTGCGGGCGCCGGCGGCTTCGAAATCGGTCAGGAGACGGTGATGTTCCGTCACGAGGAGAAGTTCCATCACCAGCCCGCCATTGCGGTGCGCGTGCCGGCCTCGTTGTCGGATGAAGAGGCGCTCGCTCGCATTGAGCAGTTGAACAAGGCGCAATTTGTTCGCGTTGGCCAGGCGCTCGGCGTCAAGGCTGCGGCCATTGACCTCGACGGGCTTGCCGCGGACAAGGCGGTGGCGCGGGTGAAATCTCTGGCCGCGAAGAGCTGCCTGCCCTTCATCATCATGTCCGGGGACGCCAAAACGATGGCCGCCGCCGTCGGGGCGCTCGCCGACAAGAAGCCGCTCATCTACCGGGCCACGCCGGCCAACGCCGACGCCTTCATCAAGATCGCCTTGGACACCAAATGCCCGCTGGCCGTCGGCGCGGATACGCTCGAAGCGTTGGCCGATCTCGCCAAGGCCGCGCGCGACAAAGGCGTGGCCGACCTGGTGCTGTCGTTCAGCGGCGACAAACCCGCCCGCACCATCCGGGACCTCACGATTGCGCGCCGTGCCGGGCTGAAGAAAAGCTTCCGCCCCTTCGGCTATCCGGCGATGGTGGACGCCTCGAACGGCAACGCGACCAAGGAGACGGTGCTCGCGAGCGTGTTTGCGGCGAAGTACGCTGGCATCGTCATCATCAGCGGGCTGGACGGTTCAGAGTTGCTGCCCATCCTCACCACCATCCAGAACGTCTATACCGACCCGCAAGTGCCGAACATCGTTGAACCTAAACTCTACGAGATCGGGCCGGTGAACGAAAACTCGCCGGTGCTGTGGACGACGAATTTCTCGTTGACCTACTTCTGCGTCGTCGGCGAGATCGAGCGCAGCAAAGTGCCGTGCTTCATCTCCGTGGTGGACAGCGGCGGGTTGGGAATCCTCAACGCCTATGCCGGTGACAAGGTTTCCCCCGACAAGGTCGTCAAGACGCTCGAAGCGCAGAAGGTCGCGGACAAAGTCAAACACCGCCGGCTCATCAGTCCGGGCTTGCTGCCCTCGTTTCGCGCGGAGATCGAAGATTCGTCGCCTTGGAAGCAGGTCATGATCGGCCCCGAGAATGCCAGCGGGATTCCGGGATTCCTGAAAGAAAACTGGAAAGCGTAGAAGTATGCTCGCCCGCTCCCCCCAAAAGCCCCCCTCACCCCTTTCGCCCGGCCACCGGGTGAGGGGGGGTTGGGGGGAGAGGGCCACCTAAACTATGGCCAGTCACACCGTCACTTTTTCGC
>CAYIOH010000907.1:0-1546 GCA_964364975.1 uncultured Bifidobacteriaceae bacterium | reverse complement strand
CGACAAAAAAATTCGATTTTTCACAAATGATCCCTGAACGCTCTGCAGTTAGCGGACAACCGACGGAGTTCACTTTATCGCGTTCGTGTATCGCCCAAAACCGTAAACCAACACGATTCGGTCACTATGGTGAGCGCTAACCTCCCGGCCGCCGGCCGCCAGGCCAACGCCACGCGATCTCGGACTTGAGACGGCTCGCAAGAGATATGCGGGGCACAGCGGCTACTTCGCCCCACGCCAGCCGAGCAAGTCGCAAGCGCTTCGCCGGACCGGCAACGGCGTAATGATGCGTGCGGTTGTCGGCGACCAGCAACGCCTCTTGCCTGCCAGAACGAAAGATTCGGCTCACGGGCCACTCGGAAACACACCATGGCTTCCCGAACCGGTCGACAAGAAGCGGTTCCAGCCCTCGCCGGCCGATTTGCCGGGTAAGGCTTTCCGGTCCGGCCTCGAAACGGTTGCAGTCCCCCTTTGTGACAAGGGGGCCCGGGTCGACGCTCAAGAACAACTCGCGCTCGATCATGAAAGCGTTCGTGCGAACATTCACATTTGGGAAAGTTGTTCCCGGGATCGTTTCAAAACTGCCGGTCGCTCCGACAATTCCGCAATTGGGCGCGCTATCGAAGGCCGTTACATACGAAGCCAGCCAGTTTCGGGCTAGAATTCTGCTGTAGGAATTGAAGAACAGCATCCTACGGTGTTCGAATTGAGCAGCCACCCTCAAATAGGCGTTGAGGTCGTAACCCTCGTCGGAAATTCGAAACTCGGTGACGCAGGCGCGAACGTCGCCAGGATGCGCCCTCAATGCAGGATCGTCCTCCCCCGGCGGAAATCCCTTGAGCACATATAGGAGATCAAAATCCCTGCCCGCATCGTGGAAAGCGATGCTTTCCAAGAATGCACAGCTCCAGCGTGGGTGGTTTTTCCACCGCGAAAGATAAACAACGGCCGGCCGCATCATGCGCAGGAATATGTTCCGAGGCGCGGACATCCCCGCGACTTCGTCAGGCCGGTACACAATCCATCCGGGATTGGCAAGTTGAAGCCTGCAGGCGGGCTTGTGAGTGACACGGCGGAACACTAAAAGGCTCTGGCGGTCCGACCCTTCGATGCCGCTCCCTTCCCCGCAGCCGTTTAAGAGGACGATGCCATGCGCCCGGTCAAACCCGTTCCCACGCGCGAGGAACTTGTGCAGGCGATCGAGCAAGCAGGCTCGGCGCAAGAAGCGTTCTTCGGCTTCGAGTTCAGGAAAGACGGGCTTTTTCTTCAGCAGGATCCGGAGGAATACGCCGCGTTCGTTCACTTCATGGCGACGAAGGTGCCGCCTGCGTCACTGACGCTGGATATCGGAACCGCGGCCGGCGGACAAACGAAGTTCCTGCGCGACTACTTCTCGGCCGACAGAACCATCGTGGTCGACATCGGACAACATCCCGACTTTCCGCAATGGGAGCGGATCAAGAAACTAGTCAACAGCGAGATCATTCTTGAAGTGATCGACGACTCACACGCGCCGGTGTTCATGAAGCCGTAGTCGAGCGTGATC
>CAYIOH010000906.1:0-1546 GCA_964364975.1 uncultured Bifidobacteriaceae bacterium | reverse complement strand
CGTGTGCACGTTGTCGAACATCACTTCACGCGCCCGCTCCGGCAACCGCTCAAACCCGGCAGGACTGACCACCGCTTTCAAGAATTCCGTCAGCGCCCGTTTGGGTTGGCCTTTGCGGATAAGCGGCGTGATGTGCATCGTCGCCGCAGCGGTTTGTGCCAACGCAATCGCACCCATCGGACGGTTTATCAGCAGCGAGAACAGGGACGGCTCCGCGAGGATCAGGCTGCGCACCAGTTCCGGCCTTTGTACCGCAACGACCGCGCAGACTGACGCGCCATAAGAATGGCCCAGCAAACGCACCGGCCCGCCGCAGTGCGTGATGAGTTCAATCAAATCCGCCGCGTGGCTGTCATGGGTGTAACCCACGCCATTGCCCACCGAGGTTTCGGGATGATGCCAGCGCCGGCTGTAAGTGATGACGCGATGGTGCGCGGCAAAAGCCGCCAGGACGCCTTCCCACGTCCTATAATCTCCCACGGCCCCATGCACCAAAATTAGAAGTTCCCCCGTCCCGCGTTCTTCGCAGGCTAAATCTGTTCCACCAAACCCCAACGTCTTCATAAGTTACTTTCCCGCCAGTCGCGCCGAAAAACAGCAGGAAACGAGCCGCCGGGGACTGAGTCCGCACGACAATGCCTGTCCGAAATCGGGAAGTGGGCGGCCAAAAAAATTGGCGTCACTTGCGGCCACCGCGGCTGCGCACGGCGTCCTTTTTTTCTTCCAGTTCCGCCTGCAATTTCTTGCGCTCGATGACCAGTTGCTGCGCCAACTGCTCCATCTTTTCGGCTTCGCCGGCCGCCGCCGCTTGCGCGACCTGATCTTTCAAAGCCAGTTCGCGCCCGGCGATTTTGGCGGCGTATTGTGAGTCCAGTTCAGCCAGCGCTTTTTTCTGCGCGGCGGAGGTTTTGCCGGCGGGCGCGGCTTTGTTTAATCGCTCCATCGCGAGTTCGTAGGCGGATTTCATATTGTTCTTGTCTCAACCATTAACTTTCAACCATCAACACGTTTCTTCTTCCACGGCATGTCGGGAAATTTTTCAAGCGGTTTGACCGTCGCCGGTTTGGGTTTTGCCATGGCCAACTCGGGATCGGCTGCGGCTGCGGTCCCAGGTGGCGCGGTGTCGGTGCGCCAGGAAGCGATGCGCGCTTGCAAGCCGTGATGCTCGGCCTTTGGCTTGTCACCGGCCTTCATGCAAAAAAGTGAGAAGTTGGTGTGGACGAGTTGTTCCTTGGGTTTCAAGTTTTCGGCTTTGTGCCCTTCCGCGATGGCCGCGGCGTAATCGCCCTTGCGGTAGTGCGTCATACCCAGCGCGAGTTGTGCCTAAAATGCGTGGGTTCGACGGCCAGAATGGCCTGCAACTTGCCAATGGCGCGGTCCAACTCGCCTCGGCTGAAGTCAAACATCGCATCGTCGTATTGGTCTTGCAGGTTCATCTGGTATTGGCGAGTCACGCTAACGCACGGCGGAGGGCGGGCGCAAGTCATGCGTGTGTCGCGGGGCGAGCAAAGCAGGACAAGTTGTGTAGTTAGCAAAGCAGGACAAA
>CAYIOH010000905.1:0-1548 GCA_964364975.1 uncultured Bifidobacteriaceae bacterium | reverse complement strand
GACGCGGCGCAGTGTAATAATCGTGGGAGTGCAAGGTCTTCACGTAAAAGTCCACATCGAGCTTGAGCTTCTCACACTCCACGACGACGCGCAGGTCGTGAGCCGCGACCCCAGCGATGCGTTTCTGGGATTTGATCAGCTGCACGGTCTCGCCAACCTTTTCAAACTTGCCCTGAGCGAGCAGCATTTCGGCTGTGTCGCCCGTGATGTGAATGCCTGCCGCGCCCTGGCCGATGGCCTTCTGAATTTGGGAATAGCCTCCTCTTTCATCCAGCCGGACCTGGGAAAACCATTTCATTTTGCCGCCCTGCTTCCAGTGCGCGAAAAGAGTCGAGTTTTCCTGCATCACCCAGGTGTTGATCGCGTTGATGCCCTGAGACTCCGCCAGTTCGAGCGTCTCGCGGATCTTGGCCTCAGTGTTGTAACGCCGCATGAGGGTGGACACATAAGCAAGCTCACGCGAGTGCGCATAACCGCCGATCAGATTGCCACCGAGCATGAGACGACTGAAGTTCTGATCTCCAATTTTGCCCAGTGGCAGGGTTTCCTCACGTTGGCCCGCGACCGCGACGGGTGCGGCAACAGGTTCCGTGGTCGAGGTCGTTTGCGCGCCGAGACCGAGAGGAATGACCGCTGAAGCTAATATGGACGATCGAACGAAGCCACGCCGATTGATTTTCACGCTCATAAAGAAAAGGCGAATGATCGCATTGCACTTATCCACGATGGCGGTTGCCGGCGCAAATGTTTTTTTGCGCTAGCCCGCGCCGCGTTCCGGCTGAAACACGATCACGCTCAACGGCGGCAGCGTAAGGCTCGCCGAGCAGGACTGGTTCTGCCAGGGGAGGTGTACCGCCACCACGCCACCAAGGTTGCCCGCGTTGCTCCCGCCGTAAACCGCCGAGTCACTGTTCAACACTTCGCGCCAGCGTCCCGGACGTGGCAGGCCGGCGCGATGGTTGTGCCGCGGCACGGGCGTGAGATTCAAGATCACCACGAGTTCGCGGGTCCGTGCGGCATCCTGGCGCAGAAACGCGAGCACGCAGTTCTCGTGGTTGGAGCAATCAATCCACGCGAACCCAGCCGTATCGTAATCGGATTGCCACAGCGCCGGCTCCGCGCTGTAAAGCTTGTTCAAGTCCACGACAAATTGCCGCAAACCGCGGTGATACGGTCCGGCCTCGAGCAGCCACCAATCGAGTTCCCCGTCCGCGTTCCATTCCGCGCGCTGGCCGAATTCGCCACCCATGAAAATAAGCGGTTTGCCAGGGAAAAACCATTGATACGCTAGCAGCGCCCGCAGATTCGCAAACTTCTGCCAATCGTCGCCCGGCATGCGGCCGAGCAAAGAACCTTTGCCATGCACCACCTCGTCGTGTGAGAGCGGCAAAATAAAATTTTCGTGATGATGATACAGCATCGCGAACGTGAGGTCGTTCTGGTGGTACTTGCGATGGATCGGGTCGCGCTGGAAATAGCCGAGCGTGTCGTGCATCCAGCCCATGTTCCATTTGAATGAAAAACCCAGTCCGCCAAGATAAGGCGGTT
>CAYIOH010000904.1:0-1549 GCA_964364975.1 uncultured Bifidobacteriaceae bacterium | reverse complement strand
CGATTTGGCCGGCCAGCGCGGGCCATTGATCTCGCGGAATATGTTCGCCGAGTTCGTCGCCCCGTATCTCCGCGAGATGATCATCCGAATTCACGATCTGGGCGCGCGCGTGCTGTTTCACACTTGTGGCGCGACCACGAGTTTCATCCCCGAGTTGATCCGCTTGGGCGTGGACGTGCTTGATCCTATCCAGCCCACCGGCCCGGAGATGCAGCCGGAACGACTCAAGGCGGCGTTTGGGAAGCAACTCAGTTTTCACGGCGGCATTGACATGCAACACCTCCTGCCGCGTGGCACACCGGCTCAAGTCAAGGCCGAGGTGCGGCGATACTGCCAGGTGCTGGGTCGTGACGGCGGTTACATCCTTGGCCCGGCGCACCTTTTCCAGCCCGATGTGCCGCCGGAAAACATTTTCGCGCTTTATCAGGCAAGGCTGTGAAGACTTGTTTGAATTCCACGCCACGCCCGGCCATCCTCCCGCGCAATGGCTGAAGGCAAAACGAGCGGCCCGCAACCGCCGGCGCGCAAGATTCGCTGGTGGCCAGCAATCCTGATCCTGGCGGCGGCGACGGCGGGCATTGTGTGGGTACGCGCACACACTGAGTGGGCGTTCCAGAAACAAAACCTCACCGCAGCGCCGATCATCCTCATCGCCGCCTTCCTGCTACTGGTATGGTGGACATTCTTCTCGCGGGTGAGGCTTCGCCTGCGGTTGGCGATCACCTTTGGCTTTATCGGCCTGCTGGCGGTTGGTGCGGCTTTGTTCCGAATCCGGGGCGTAAGCGGCGACTTGGTGCCGATTCTGGAATTTCGCCTTGCCAAACGCGCGCTGCCCCAAGCCACGCTGGCGGAAGCTCGCACCAACACCGTTTTCCCGATTACCCGTTTCCCCGATTCAGCGAACGCCTTCCCCCAATTCTACGGCCCAGATCGCAACGGCATTCTGTCCGGGCCGCAGCTCGAAACTGACTGGACCGCGCATCCACCTGCGATCCTCTGGCGGCAGAAAGTCGGCGCGGCATGGTCGGGTTTCGCCATCGTTGGGGTGATTTGTCTGACGCAGGAACAGCGTGGCGAGGATGAATGTGTGGTCGCTTATGAACTGGCGACCGGCAAACAACTCTGGCTGCATTCCGACAAGGCGCACTACAACACCACCATCGCCGGTGAAGGCCCGCGCGCCACCCCGACCATCGTCAGCAACCGCGTTTTCACCTGTGGTGCGACGGGAATTCTCAATTGTTTCGACTTGGCAACGGGCCGGCGGATTTGGACGCGCAACGTCGTGACGGAGTCGGGCGGAAAAGTCCCGGGGTGGGGTTTCGCCAGTTCGCCGTTGCTCGTGGACGGATTGGTCGTCGTCCACAGCGCGGAGGGCACGGGGCACTTGCTGTCGGCGTTCCACGCGGAGGATGGCCGGTCCGCATGGTCCGGCGGTACGGTGAGTCCGGGCTACGCGTCGCCCTCGTTGGCCACGCTGGCGTGCGTGCGCCAGGTTCTGGCGTTCACGCGTCACACAATTTCCGGCTACTATCCCGCCACCGGTGCG
>CAYIOH010000903.1:0-1550 GCA_964364975.1 uncultured Bifidobacteriaceae bacterium | reverse complement strand
TAGCCAACTGTAATGCTTGCAGCGAATCCATACCGGCCATATCTGCAAAGTTCTCAAACAAACCATCCCATTCAACAGGGCATTTAGCCATCCCCTCTTCGTCCAGGTATGGCGTTCCAATACGGATAACCAGCTCTTTCCTGGCGGAGCTACCTTTCGTAGCGTAAAACAATTTCCTTTCTGCAATGGTCTTTTTCATATCTTCTCGTGTCGCAAAGGTGGCCAACTAATCTTGGGCCATGCAGGCTTCATACGTGCTCTTGGCCGCCTCAAAGCAACGCTGCCTTCTCCTAGGATCAGAAATAGACCAACACGATCGGACAATGGTGTCATAAAGAGCCCTACAGTTTTTTTCCTTGTCCTTGTCGTCCCTGGTGTCAGAGCATTTTCCCCCGTCATCACAACCACCGGTTGGCGTCGAGAATGTGATCGCCACAACGCCGGCCACGATGGGGTTCCAACACATCCTGATTCCGCGACCGATCGCGCTGCCGATGCCAGAACCAACGCCGGTCCCCGGTGCAGGCAATGACGGCGACGGCACGGTAGCCTCAAACCCGGTTGAATCGATCCACCGCAACGGATTGTTAAGCACGTGCGCGTATGGATTGATTTCAAGCGGCGGTTGGCCCGGCACCAAACCCGCACGCCAACGCTCGACGTGTTCGGCCACACTCATGTTGTCTGCGGTGATCGACCGCCCGAGGCGCTGGTCCCAGTAGCGGTCGCCGCCGTAAAAATTTCCGCTCTCAGCGTCCGCCACCATCCCCGCGAAGCGCAGGTTGATGACGGTGTTCACTCCATTCCCATCCGGGTCTTCGTTAGGCGGAGTGCTGCCAAACGCTGATCCTTCCCACGACCAAATTTTTTGTCCCTGCTGATTCGTCGCCAACCTAGGTGTACCGAGATGATCCCCATGCAGATACCGCACCGCCTCACTGGTCGTGCCGCCGGTGGTGGCGGTGAGTTTGATGGCATCCGCAATCACGGTGCCGTTGGCGTTGTCGGTCACGGTCACGCTGCCGGCGGTAAAGGCGAAGCTGCCGAGCAGCATCCATTGCCCGCCGCTGGTACGTTGGTTGATGCTTATGGCCTTGCTGCCGCCGCTGTATTTAATCGTGAACGGGGCGTTGCTGGCGTGGGTGCTGGCTGCCACCCAGCGCGCATACACCTGATAGCTGCCGGTGCTCGGCACGTTCAAGGTCCACACCGCTTTGTCCTTGCCGGTGCCCTTGGCGTTGCTGCGATAGTTGGCGCCGTAGAAGCCGGTGAGGCTCGTGCTCGTGGCCCAAGTGCCGGTGAAGGTGGCCTGGGTGTTGTCCACGATGAGGTCGGGCGGCAGGGTCGTGACCGGGTCGATCTGCGCGAGTGCTTGGCCATCGGCCCACACATAGTTGCGTTGCATCACCCCGGCGGTGTTGGACTCGGCGAGGAAAGCGTTCCGCACCAAGGAGAAGGTCCTGGAGGTCTCGGCAGCCAAGCGCTCCAAGAGCGCGGCCCGGCTCTACGAGGTCAAGACCAACAAGGAATATTCCGCGGTCCTCGTCGAG
>CAYIOH010000902.1:0-1550 GCA_964364975.1 uncultured Bifidobacteriaceae bacterium | reverse complement strand
CGACGACATTCTGAAGAAAGAGCAGCGCATCGCCGAGATCATGGGCGAGATCAAGATGCTGCTTGGAGAAGGGCGATGAGCAAGTGGCCGATGGTGCCGATCGGAGAAGTTCTCACCAAGTCTGAAGACTGGGTCGTTCTCGAACCGGAAAAGCAGTACAACGAGGTAACTATTCGGCTTTGGGGCAAGGGAGTTGTGCTACGTCGCCAAGTGATCGGCGCAGAGATCGCTTCGAGCAGGCGATTACGCGTACGAGCGAACCAATTCATCTTGTCTCGGATTGATGCCAGAAACGGTGCGATTGGTCTCGTTCCTGAATCGCTCGACGGAGCGGTCGTGAGTACCGACTTCCCAACCTTTGCACTCAACGCTGAGCGTGTGATTCCTCCCTATCTCGGCTGGATGGGCCGAACTCCTGCATTTGTGGATATCTGCAAGCAGGCCAGCGAGGGGACAACTAACCGGGTACGCCTTCAAGAGGATCGATTTCTTCATGAGGAAATCCCTCTCCCTCCTCTCGCAGAGCAGCGACGAATCGTGGCGCGGATCGAATCCCTGGCCACCAAGATCGAAGAGGTCCGCACAATTCGGCAGCAGGCCATCAAGGAGACCAGTTCGCTTGGCACCAGTGGATTTGGTGCTCTCCTCAATGCTTCCACGGAGAAGTTTCCAAGGCGACCGCTAAGCGAGATGGTGACCATTCGTGGAGGAGGTACTCCGTCAAAGACAGATCCATTTTATTGGGATGGTTCAATTCCGTGGGTCACACCGAAAGATATGAAGGTGCGAGAGATTCGTGCCTCTATCGACCACATATCCGAACAGGCAACAACAGAAACGGCAGCCAAACTGCTTGCTCCAGGTGCCGTGCTCGTTGTTGTTCGTGGGATGATCCTTCTGCATACTTTTCCGTCCGCAGTGCTTCGAGTTCCCGCTGCCATCAATCAGGACATGAAGGCACTCATGCCGACCAGCGAGCTATTACCGGAGTTTTTATGTGCATTCTTTTGGGCATTCAATTCCAACATCTTGAGCCTCGTTGAGAAGTCAACGCATGATACCCGTAAGCTGGAGACTCCCAAGTTGTTAGACTTCCCGATTCCGATTCCACCACTTTCAGTGCAGCGGCGTATCGTCGCCTACCTCGACGGCTTACAAACTAAGGTGGACGCGCTGAAGAAATTGCAGTCCGAGACCGCCGCTGAACTCGCCGCGCTCTTGCCCTCCATCCTCGACAAAGCGTTTAAAGGAGAGCTGTGAAGAGGCATCCATGAGCGAGGTCAATATGCGATCCAACTGCGGGGAGTGCGGAGCGGAGCTAGAAGAGTCGCCTAGCCTTCCGACCGAAGAACGCATCCCTTGTCCATCCTGTGGCTCGATAACACGGGCGATTCAAGTCTCCATTTCTGAGAGCGTCACGATTCGCGAAAAGCTCGGCATGAAGGGGAAGCACAAGGGCGAGAAGAAGCCATTCATTGAATCAGTATCTGGTGATGACCTTCATCGCAAGACAGGAAAATGGATGAAGCTCACCCGGATGATCGACCGAG
>CAYIOH010000901.1:0-1558 GCA_964364975.1 uncultured Bifidobacteriaceae bacterium | reverse complement strand
ACGGTTAGACGACAGCAGATTGTCGGAATTGTCGTTGTTCCACGACCCGCCCCGCAACACGCGCGTCGGTCCTGTCCGCCGCTTTCGGTCTATATGTCCGCGTATAAATAAAACTACATAGCCTTCGCCAAAAGCCTCACAGCATTGGCCGGAACGAATTCTTAAAAACGGTTTGGCGGATGGAAGGTGCCCTTTTTGCTTGCCCGCCTCGGCGGAATCGTGGTGAAGTGGATCGCGTATAAGTAACACAACATATCATTTCTCACCATGCAACCCATCTTCGCGCGCGGCAATTCACGCACGCTCCAACGGCTCAAGGCGCTGCGCCAGGAAGCCCAAACCGACAAAGCCCCCCGCGTCGCCTTGCGGCTGCAGGCCATCATGCTCAGCGTCCAAGGGCAGACCACCGGCCAAATCGCCCAGGGACTGCAAGTCGACCGCACCCGCGCTCACGCCTGGATCGGAGCCTGGAATGAGCATGGCGATGAAGGGCTGCTGGAGGGGCATCGCAGCGGGCGGCCCGCCGAGTTGAGCGCCCGCCAGCGGGAACACCTGGCGGATATCCTGGACAGCGGCCCCGTCGCTCACGGCTTGAACACCGGGGTGTGGACTTCGCCCCTGATCGCCCAAATCATCGCGGAGGAATTTGAGGTCAGCTATCACCCCGGGCATGTGCGGCATTTGCTCAAGGGGTGGAACTTTTCGGTGCAGCGGCCCAGGACTAGATTGGTCCAAGCCGACCCCAAAAAACAGAACCGGTGGATTCGCTACACCCACCCCAATCTAAAAAAAAACGCCCGGAGGGAAGGGGCGCTGATCGTTTATGAAGACGAAGCGTCTTTTCGGCAGACACCCACGCTGTATCGCACTTGGTCCCGGCGCGGCCAGCAGCCGCAAATTCCCACGCGCGGAGAACGCCACACCCAAAAAATCCTGGGAGCGGTCAGCGTGCCCGCCGGCGATTTTGTGTGGCGGCACCAAACCGAATACTTCAACGCCCAAACTTATTTGTCATTCGTGGACGGAGACTTGCTGCCGCACTTTTACCGCCGCCGCCATCGGGTGTATCTGATTCAGGACAACGCCTCGTACCATAAGAAGCCTGAAGTCCTGGAGTTCTTTGCCAAACACCACCGCCAGGTCCAGGTGTTTCCGCTGCCCCCCTATTCACCTGAGTTCAACGCGACGGAGCGGCTCTGGCATTACACCAGGATGCACAGCACGCACAACCGCTACTTCGACCGGCCGGAAGCGTTATGCGAGTCGTTGTTCGAGACGTTCACCGACATGCAAAGACATCCCGAAAAAATCCACGGCTTGCTGGCGCCCTTTTTTTAAAAACTGGATGTCGTTTTATTTATACGCGGACATATATCTCTACGGCATGGACACGAAGGGCCGTCCGACCATCAAGGCCTTTGCCAACCAGGACGCCGCGACCACGGAACAGCAAACCAGCCCCGGCAATCTCGTGACGTTTGAAGTGCTCCGGGCGAACGAACTCGCGGCCCGTTGCACTTTCTGTGACCGCGCCGTGTATCCCGAAGATGCCTGCACC
>CAYIOH010000900.1:0-1562 GCA_964364975.1 uncultured Bifidobacteriaceae bacterium | reverse complement strand
CGAGTGCAAAACTTTCGCCGCCCTCGCGCCGATAGCTGATGAACGCCACGCGCGGCAGACAGGGACACAGCACGGCAAGCAAGGCGTCCAGCGGCAGTTCGATGAGAGCCGGAACAAGCCAGTTCCACCAGAGGCCAAACTGCCATTGCAGCAAGAGCGCCACCGCCAGCAACAACATGAAAAGAATTGCCGCGCCAAAAATCAACCGGCGGGTTCCCAACGCAATCAGCAACGCGAGGGAGCCGATGCCAAACGCCGCCACGAGCAGACACTGAAGCGGGAGCGCCATGCGCCGAAGCCAGTCTCCGCGAACCAGATTCGCACACGCATTGGCCAGCACTTCGACACCCGGCGCAAAATCGTGTCCGAACCGCGTGTAGGGCGTGGCGAACAAATCTCTGGCACCGCTCGCCGGCGTCACGGACGGATCGAACCCGACAAACACAATCTTCCCGCGAAGAAATCCCGGTGGCAGCCGTCGCCCTTCGAACTGCAGGACTTCGCCCAACCGCAAGCGGTCTAGCGCGGGCGGTGCGCCGTAGAAGTTGATCCATCGCTCGGCGTCCGGTTTTGCTCCCGCTGGCAAGTCGCCCGCGCGTTGCGCGGTGAGCCAGATGGCGGCATTCATTCCCCTCCACGCGGTCGTCATCTTCCGGACGCCGTAGGAATTATTCATGTTTCTCACCAGCAGGGGGCCCCAACCGGCGGCATTGGTGCGCAGTACGTCCGTCGGCGGTTTGAATTCGGCGAACTGGGCTCCCGGCAGAGCTCCCACCGCGTGCACCGAAACCTCGGGAACGCAAGCGAGGATCACGTTGCCGTGACGTTTGATCGCCGCTGCAAAGATTTCATCTTCTCCGGGTCGCTCGCTGCGGAACAAAGTGTCGAACACCACGAGCTTCGCCCCCTCTTCGCGCAGGCGCTCCACGAGTCGCGCTTGGACGGAGCGCGACGGCGGCCAGGACTTCTCACCCAGCGCAACCAGCGACGCGCGGTCTTCGAGAAGGACAACAACATTGGTGTCCACGATGCTGCCGCGAAGCAAAAAGGGCACGTCGTAGCTTAACGTCGCGAACCAGTCGCCTAACGGAGTCGTCGTCAGCGCGATGCCGATGACGACAATCGCCGCGCCACCGACGATCCAGCGTCTGTGCTGCAACTTCGCGCCTCGGTAAGAAAGCATCATGACTTAAACGGCGAACCTGACTTACATGTTAAGAGCCACGCGCACGGTAATTCGAGATAATAATCTTCCCGGCTGGTTTGGCGACGACAACAATCATCGACAGCTCTAACAGAAGCATCATCCACGCGCCTTTTAGCACCCGAAGTGGCCGCGGGAAGATGACCTCCGTTAGCTGATCCCGCTCCGCCTGCATTTCCAAAAACTTCGAGCCGACGAACAGCGGGTTGGGTTTCCAAGCTGCGCCCATGCGTCAGTATGGTTGAAAGCGCGGTGGTTTTGCAATCCGCTTCTCCACGCTGGGGTCACTTCACTCGTTCGATTTTCGCCCCCAACTTTTTCAACCGTTCGTCTATTCGCTGAAAGCCGCGGTCAATCT
>CAYIOH010000899.1:0-1564 GCA_964364975.1 uncultured Bifidobacteriaceae bacterium | reverse complement strand
CCTAAAGAAACCAGAAGCGGAGAGACGCGAGTTGCCGCCACGCCGGACTCCATCAAGCGGCTTTGCGCGAAGATCAGCGGGTTGAAGTTCCTTGTCGAATCCAATGCCGGAAAGGATGCCCACTATCCCGATGCGGATTACCAGGCCGTGGGCGCACAGATTGTCGACCGCAAAACGGCGTTTGACGCGGACCTGATCCTTAAAGTCCATCGCCCAGTGGAGAGCGAAGTGGCGCTGATGCGCAAGGGAGCCGTGTTGTTGTCCCTTATCGAACCATTTAACAATGATGGTTTGATGGAAAAATTGGCGGAAAGGGGGGTCGATGCTTTTGGGCTGGAACTGGTTCCCCGTATTTCCCGCGCACAGTCAATGGACGTATTGTCTTCCCAGGCCAATTTCGCCGGGTACCGGGCGGTCATAGAAGCCTCGGCGCATTTTGGCCGGTTTTTTCCGACGATGATGACCGCGGCAGGATCTTCCCGACCCGCAAAGACCATCGTTCTCGGCGCGGGTGTTGCCGGGTTGCAGGCCATCGCCGTGGCGCGCCGTATGGGCGCCAATGTCGAAGCCTTTGATGTCCGGCCGGAAGTGAAAGAACAAATCCAGTCGCTGGGCGCCAAGTTTATCGAAATAGATATTGGCGAAGATGGTAGCGGCGCGGGCGGATATGCGAAAGAACTTTCGCCGGAAGCCAAGGCCAGACAGCAAAAAGGCCTGACTGAACGGTTGAAAAAAGCGGATATAGTGATTTGTACCGCGCAGATACCGGGCAGGCCGGCTCCCGTGCTGGTCACCGAGGAAGCGGTGCAGGGAATGGCGCCGGGATCGGTGATTGTCGACCTGGCCGCCGCAAGCGGAGGCAACTGCCCCCTTACGGAAGCGGACAAGATTGTCGTCAAGCATGGGGTGAAGCTGATTGGAATAACAAATTTCCCGGCGTTGGTGCCGTCGGACGCCAGCAACTTTTACGCGCGCAATCTCATCAACCTGTTGTTTCTCATCATCAAGCCCGGTGAGCCGCCGACATTCAACCTGGATTTGCAGGATGAAATCATCGCCGCCGCTCTGGCGACACAAAGTGGCGCGGTTCGTTTTAAAAGGAAATAAGGGAGAATGTTATGTTGAATGAATTATTGATGGCGACTGTAGGCTCGACCGGGGGGGCATCGGCGACTTTGTCCCTGCCGATGATGGGGCTGATCGTGTTTGTGCTGGCCTGTTTCGTGGGGTATCACGTGATCTGGAACGTGACGCCGGCATTGCACACCCCGCTCATGGCGGTGACCAATGCCATTTCAGGCATCATCGTGCTGGGCGCATTGCTCATTGTGGCCAATGAAACCGGAAAATGGGTTGAGATCCTGGGGTTTTTGGGTGTTCTTCTGGCCTCCGTCAACGTGTTCGGAGGTTTTGTCGTGACCAAACGCATGCTTGCCATGTTCAAAAAGCAGAAGCGCTAAAGGAAGTTAAAAATTATGCTATCACCTGATATTTTCGCGTTTATCTACCTGGTTGCCGGGGTTTTGTTTACCTTTGGGTTGAAGGGGTTGAGCCATCCGTCAAC
>CAYIOH010000898.1:0-1572 GCA_964364975.1 uncultured Bifidobacteriaceae bacterium | reverse complement strand
CCGGGTGTTTACGACGGCGTGGCATGCAAACCGTTTCAACGGTTTGCCATCCGCGCGGAGAAACCGTTGAAACGGTTTCTTACTCCCACCTGCACCGGACACCTGGCTAAAGCCAGGTGCTAATGAGAGAAATCCCGATTCCAATTGTCGCCGCGTTGCGGCGACAATTTCCTTGAAAGGATTCCAACTCGATTGTGCAGACAGCGTCTGCACAATCTTCGGCTCGTCGAATTGTGTCCACAGCGCGGACACAATTTTGACCCGCTGCGGGAAAGATTGTCGTGTCGCTGATACGACAATCTCATCACATGAATTGTCTCCGCACCGCAGAGACAATTTGGAAATGCTATTCGCCAATTGTCGCGGCACTGCCGCGACAATCTTCCCCGAGGCCGGGCGGGCCTTGGTCAATGCTTTGTTGTTGGCGAGTTGGAGTTTCATTTCCCAAGCACGAACCACAGCACCACGGCCACGCCGAGCACGAACAGGAAGGCATAGGTCTGGAGATTGCCAGTCTGGACCAGGCGCAACGCACGGCCCGTCAAATCCGTCCCGCCGCGCACCAGGCCGATGCAAAAGCCTTCCACGATCCAGCGATCAATCCAATCGGAGATCGCCGCGATGGCGTCGTGGATGCGGATGACCGTGGCTTCGTAAATCTCATCGAAGTAAAATCGGTTCTGCATCGCGCGGGACAGCGCGCCGAGTTTGGCGGGCAGCGGATCGCTCTTGGCTTTGTCGTAAAGCGCCTTGGCCGCGATGAAACCGATTACGACAGCCACCAATCCACCGAACGCCGCGACCGGCGCGTGTTGGAACGGCTCGACGATTCGTGTGAGCAGGCTGACGTGTTCAGCTGCTTCACCGGCGAACTGCGAGTTGAACAATTCGCTGATACCGATCAATCCGCCGATGATGCTCGCAACGGCGAGGATTCGCAGCGGCCAGATCATGACGCCGGGAGATTCGTGGGCGTGTTCGGCTTCGTGCGCTTTGGGTTCGCCGACGAACGCGACGAAGAACAATCGGAACATGTAAAACGTGGTCAGCACGGCGACGAACACGGCGATGGCGAAGAGCGGGTAGTTGTGCGCGTGCCACGCCTGCGCGAGGATGGCGTCCTTCGAGTAGAAGCCGCTGAACGGCGGGACGCCGCAGAGCGCGAGCGTGCCGGCGAGGAACGTCCAGAAGGTCACGGGCATTTTCTTGCGGAGCGCGCCCATTTTCCAAATGTCCTGCTCGTGGTGCATGGCGTGGATCACCGAGCCAGCGCCGAGGAACAGCAGCGCCTTGAAGAACGCGTGCGTGGTGAGATGAAACATCGCGGGCGTCGGGCCGCCGAGACCGACGGCCATGACCATGTAGCCGAGTTGCGAAAGCGTGGAGTAAGCGAGAATGCGTTTGATGTCGTTTTGCTGGACGGCGATCAGCGCGGCGAGCAACGCGGTGAATCCTCCGATCCACGCGATGACGGTCAACGCGTCCGGCGTGAAGATGAAATACACTCGGCACAGCATGTAAACACCGGCGGCCACCATCGTCGCGGCGTGGATGAGCGCGCTGACGGGCGTC
>CAYIOH010000897.1:0-1573 GCA_964364975.1 uncultured Bifidobacteriaceae bacterium | reverse complement strand
GCCTCCGCATACGACCAGCGACGGCATTGCCAGAATCCGTATTGGCAAGGGATGCCAGCCCCTGACAGGTCAGACCTTTGCCCGGCTCATGGCGAGTGGCGGCCAGCGAGACCCTACCGCAGAGATCGTCCCACATGTCAACAAAGAGGATCTTGATCCTGGAGAAGTGGCAGAGCTACGTAAGATCATCCAGCGAGAAGCCCAGAGCGCTGGGCTCGCAAAGTTTACCGACCCTCGCCTGCTGGAGGCACTTGGTCTGATCTCAGATGACGGGGTGACATTTGCTGGTCTTCTCTTGGTTGGCAAAGCGGCGGTGATCGCACGGATCGTGCCTCAACATGAAGTCACCTTCCTTCGGTATCAAAGCGCCACACGCTACGATCAGCGCAGGGATCTCCGCGGGCCACTGCTTTCAGTACTTCGAGAAATGGAGCAACTCGTCTCGGTCAACAACCGAGCGAAGACCGTTCAGGAAGAAGGATTCGGCCAGTTAGAGTTCCCGGATCTCTCTTGGGAGGTCGCAAGAGAAGCCGTCTTGAATGCGATTACACACCGCGATTACTTCTTGCGACAGAGCATCCAGGTAGCTCTCTATCGCGATCGCTTGGAAATTACCAACCCGGGCGGGTTCATCGGTGGGGTGACGCCGAAGAATGTCCTCAGGCATCCTCCCGTACATCGTAATGAGTTATTAGCACGGGCCTTCCAAGCCGTCGGTCTTGTCAATCGAGTAGGGCTCGGTGTGGATCGAATTTTCGATGGGCTCCTGCGCCTTGGGAAGGATATTCCACGATATACGGCCGACGAGGCTCACGTCAAATTGGCCATTCCACTCAAGACACACGACGAATTTGCCTTGTTCGTTGCTAGTGAAGAAAGACAAAACCACCATCTTGATTTGGATGCTCTCTTGTTAATGCGGGCGCTCGTCCGAACGTCTAGTCTCGACCGATGGTCCGCCGCTGATATGTTGCAACTCTCTGAAGAGGAGGCCGCCACGAAGTTGATACACTTAAGAGAACTGGGTTACCTGGTTGTTCGAGGAAGAGGCCGTGGAGCAAGCTACGACTTGAGAAGGGACCTAGCAGAACGGTTGAGAGGACGCTCCGCAGTCTACGCCGACATTCGGCTTGATGAAGAAGGCGTTCGACTACGGATTCTGGCTCTGTTGCGCGAGAGGGGTCGGCTCAGCAACGCTGAGATCCGACGCTTCTCGGGTTTTAGCCGCGTTCAAGTCTATCGGCTGCTTAGACACTTGGCAGAAGAAGGAGAGATCCGCTTTGTCGGAAAAGGCCGTGGCGCACACATCGTCCCTGCTACACAAAAATGATACTTCAGAATTGCGCAAAATGTTGCAATGAATCAATTCGGAGACTGCATGGTGCAGGAAACGCTTCAATTGGTGCATTTGTAACCTTGGGGTAGTCGATTGTCCACAACAAGAAAACATGAAAGGAGAACGAGCATGAAAAGCACGATGACGGAAACGAATCTGTCCATGAAGGACTTCACGCGCTACTTCGAGGCGAAGCGGCTCGGAAAGCTTTACTTTCCGAATGGCAGGTATGTAGAG
>CAYIOH010000896.1:390-1575 GCA_964364975.1 uncultured Bifidobacteriaceae bacterium | reverse complement strand
GGGACTCCACGCGCGGAGGCACGCGCCGTCCATCCGGGTGAGGACGGCGCTTGGTCCTCCAGTAGAAAGAAAAACCAGGCTGGGTTGAGCAACCGCATCCGGCCAATCGAACATCAAGCGAAACTTGCCCTTAACCGTAACGGTATCGTTGACGTTGATCTTTTCGGTGGACCAAGTGACGTCGTACCATTGCACGCTGCGGGTTCTGATGGAAGGCTCAGTCGCTGTTTCCCCGTGTGCGATGGCCATCTTCGGCAATACCGCGAGTAGCAATGCCGCGCCGGCCATACTCACGATGGTGATCTTTCGAAGTTTTGCGATCATGCGGCAACCTCCTTTACTGCGGCATTGGCTCCATAAACTTCCTTGAATTTTATCCCGATAGGAACATATTTTATGGAACATGCCAGAATACCAAGCCACCAGAAGGAGATATACGTAAAGACGCAGATAAATCCGGCGAAGAATGCCGACACCCATATCGCGGAGTCTTGAAACGTGCGCAGGGTTCCACGCTCGATGATCCGGATGTATTCAGGCGTGCCGGCTCGAGGGAACATGTAGCCAATCAAGTCGGCAAGTGAACTCATCTGCCCCATATGTTCCACGGGCTGGAAATAGGGAGCCATATAAACCCAGTTGCTCGGCAGAAACAGCAAACCGAAAAGTACGCCGCCAACTGCGCCTGTCACAAGCCAGCTTCGTGTCAACACCAGCATGGCATCAAGCACAATGGCCCCCACCAAACAGGTTGCCGGCACGACCAGACTCAAGGGGAAATGCGCCAGATTTTGCCAACTGTGGTAGCGGACAATCCAGACGCTAAGCAAAAACAAAAGCACACTGGCCGTCGCTCCAATGGGCAATCGAAACAGCTTCCAAAAGATGGCCTGGAACGAAGCAGCCATCATGATCGTGACGACTGGTGTGATCAAGACCCAATACTGTCTATCCTTCCAGTCAATGAAAAAGTCCCAATCGCCAGCGAGCAGCAAGAAGCCTATGTGCGAGACCGACATGATAAGGAATGCAGCAACGATAACGATCAGAACATCCAGTGTCCTTGACCATTTCGCAATCTTTGGCGACATCTCTGCGACGTCCAGTACAGCCCTGTCATTTGCCGTCATTACATCCGCCCCTCAATGAAATATCTGTCAATCTGAAGATCACTTTTCTTTCATT
>CAYIOH010000896.1:0-380 GCA_964364975.1 uncultured Bifidobacteriaceae bacterium | reverse complement strand
GGCTGTAGTACTGCTTAGCACAGCGCTTCGCGCCAAGCGTGGTTCACAAACTCCGGTGGTTTCCCCGCGAGGTGGAAGGTTCTGCCCTTCGGTCCTCTGCCGCTTGCACGCCGTCGCGATTCTGAGCGCCTCACATTCATTCCTCGTCTCACCCCAGGAACAGCGACCCACTCGCCTTCGGTAACAGCAAAACCCCGGGAAACGTCAAACTCATTACGCTGTCATGCGAGCGCTTTCAATTTATCAGCCGCACTGATCTCCTTGAACAGCTCAGACATGCGCATCACCGCTTGAAGCAGCACCCCACCCAGTGCCAAACCGGTCCAGCCGAGCACCGTGAAGCCCCACTTGTCGCCCGTCTCGGGGTTCTTCCAGTGCTC
>CAYIOH010000895.1:0-1575 GCA_964364975.1 uncultured Bifidobacteriaceae bacterium | reverse complement strand
GCAAGCCCGCCCTTCACCCTGCTGTCCCCGAACCTCCCCGGCCAGCCCGGCACGACGTCTTACACGGACAGCAATGCCGCCACCGCGCCCCGCCTCTTCTACCGCGTGGGCGTGGGGAACTGAAAAACGAGAAGGGGATTTGAACA
Source organism: uncultured Bifidobacteriaceae bacterium (assembly GCA_964364975.1). GTDB lineage: Bacteria > Verrucomicrobiota > Verrucomicrobiia > Limisphaerales > JADLHS01 > JALOTT01. Next base: position 1,429 of record CAYIOH010000895.1, on the reverse strand, counting down.
GAAGGCAACGAAGATAACGAAGGAAATTCCGAGGGGGGAGGCGGGCGATCGCAAGTGGCGGGCCGTGAAGCGGCCGACGTCCGGCTCTCCCAGAATCGAAAAGCGGTGGAGGGCCACCGCACTCCAAGACGCTGGCGCGACCGCCGACGCTCCAGTCCACGCGCGAGCGTTTTGGACTGCGCCAGCCCCCTGGCGCTTTGCTGCGACACCGGATCGGGCTTGCTTCGTTTCCTCGGTTCATTTCTGTGAGGATTCATGGTGTCACCGCTCCTTTCTCGGCGGCTTCGATTTCCGCCCACGAGGGCGCACGCCAGAGGTGGGCGATACCGGCGAAAGACGTGGCCATCACCGTGCTCCCGTCCGGAGAAAATGCGACGTGCGCGAAGAGTAATTCTCCCTCCCCCTGCAGGGAGAGAAGTTCTCGCTGCGTCGTCAGGTCCCATAAGCGCACGGCGTCTTTCGAGCCGACTCCCCCAGTCACCAAACGCCGGCCATCCGGCGAAAACGCCGCGTCTCCCACCGGCCCCGGATGACCCCGCAACGTCGCCACTTCCCGGTGGGCGAACAGGTCCCGGAGTATGATGGTGCCGTCAAAGCTCGTTGAGGCCAGCCTCCGACCATCCGGCGAGAAGAGCACCGCAGACGCAGATGCTTTCTGGTTGGTGAACGTGGTTTCGTGCTGTCCCGAGGGAAAATCCCTCAGCTTCACCGCGCCGGAGCGATAGCCAGTGGCCAGCAACCGCTCGTCCGGCGAAAAATCCGCCGACCAGATATCTGCAACTTGAAGGCCCGCCAGCGGCACCTCCTGCCAGTCCGCCGTCCGCCAGATTCTGCAGCGAGTCGTCCAATCATTGAACAGCACCCAGGACCATAGGAATCGGCCGCTGCGGGAAAAACGCACGTGCCCCAGCCACTCGAAAGGCAGTGTAAAATTAGTGACGGCCCGGCGTTCCCGCCAATCCCAGATGTGGACTTTTTCCGAAGCGTTACCGACCGCCAGCCAATGGCCATCCGGTGAGAGCGCCACGCCCCAGTGGTTACTGCCCAACTCGGACAACCTTTCAGTTTGTTGCACCGACCGGGTATCCCAAACCGCGAGAGAACCGTCAGGGTCGGTCGTGATGAAGCTCCGGCCATCGGGCGTGAATGTGAAGCCAAACCGGCGCACGACCTTCACGTCGAGTGTGTCGGGTGCGAAATTTGTGCTATCAACCTCGGCGCTGGAGCCAGGCCCGAGGGAAATGGGCAAACTCGTGTGGCAAGAAGGCCGGTTGGTTGCCGTGACGTCCCAAAAACAAGCGGTGCCCACGCCGCATCCGCTCACAAGCGCCTTGCCGTCCGGCGAAAAGGCCAGAGCCATGCCTTCGCTCGCATGACCCCGCCAACAACGCAGTTCGACCTGGTCAGTCACGCTCCAGATTCGGATCGT
>CAYIOH010000894.1:0-1575 GCA_964364975.1 uncultured Bifidobacteriaceae bacterium | reverse complement strand
ACTGTTGAAACCGTACGCCTGCACCGCCCGCTGGTCCGCTTCGGGATTGGTCAGCCAGGGCGAATCGCCCATGCGCGAAACTTTCCAGACCAGATTGATGTTGTCCTTGGTGCGCGTGTAGAAAACCTGGTTGCGCGAAGACAACTTTTTCTTGGGTGTGCGCCGCCACCGTTCGGGTTGAAAATAGTTGAACAAATCCGGGTCCTTGCCCACCACCCATAACAGCCCGCCCGTGCTCTCGGCGCGGCCGAAGACGTAATCCACGCCAAGAATGTTGGCCGCCCGAAGATGCGGCGGCATTGGTTGGGCGGCATTCAGATCGAACCGATGGGCCATGTGCTTGAGATAAAGCTGGCGGTTGGCGGTGCGGACGGCTTGCTCGTGTTCGGGCGTGCGTTCCAGCAGTTCGTAATCCACCAGCGCATAGACAAACTGCCCCGTGCGTTCGCGCAACAACGATTTGTGCGCGCGCGGCCGTAAAATGATGTGATCAGGTTTCATGTCCACGACCCGGTAGCCCTTCTGCCAAAGCTCGTGCGTGACGAGGCTGGTCGTATGCGCCAGAAATTCCGTGCGCGCGCGGCCCTCGAACCCAAAGTGCTCCGCCGTCTCGACCGCGTCCAACCCATTGATCCAGCCGAACAGCACGACGTATTGCCGCAGGATGTCAATCTCCACGCCCGGATGCCGCGCCACCTTCGCGCGGATTTTGTCCTCGGAACGTCCCGTTTGCCAATCCCGCATGCGTTCGCTCGGCACATAAATGGCCATGGGCCGTTGGGTGCGGATGTGAATGCCCGACGGGCCGCTCTCGCCTTTGCGCAATTCCATGAGCAGCGAGAACTCCTCGAACGGGCTGTTGAATTCCGCGTTCATGAATTTGTTGAAGGTGAAGGTGTCGAGCGGCACGACTTCGCCCACGCGCGACCACTTGACCACGAGATTCAACGTCCGGCCGCCCACCTTGCGCGTTGGCACTTTATAGACCGTGCTGGTGCCTACGAGCCGTTCGCGCTTGGTTTCAAACCACTCGGGCGCATACCAGTTTTCCGGCAGCAGGTTTTGCCAGAACGGCAGTCCAAAACGCGTCAGGTAAAGATCGCCGCCGTCGCCGGTCTTGAGGTGAAAGTAGTCCACCCCGAGCAAGGACAATGTAATGCAGCCGGGCGGCAGCGCGGCGGATGACATCCGTTGTGCCGGTTGGGTGGCATGGGCAACGGACGCGGGTGAAGCGCCGCAATTGGGCCTTGGAGTCAACATGAGACAACTCCCCGCGCCGGGCGGCCACTGTCCATTTTCGGAAGCACAAACATTTCCGTGGATTTTCTGTTAGTGCATGTTCAGCGATGGAAGCTGGAGAATCTCACCGGATATTGGCAAAAGTTTGGCCTCGCTTGCCCCGCTGCACTCTCCTTTCTCATCTGGTAGGGACGCGTTCCACCGCCTCCCCATTTTATTGGGAGAGATTTGGGACGCGGTGGAACGCGTCCCTACCAGGTTCAAAGGGTTGGTCGCGGAGCTTTCAGTTGCAACTTGCTTCCGATACTTCTCTTTTCATCCCTTTTGATATTATCG
>CAYIOH010000893.1:0-1577 GCA_964364975.1 uncultured Bifidobacteriaceae bacterium | reverse complement strand
CTAAGTTCGGAATGCCTGGACATCGACGGTGAGCGCGAAGCGGAACTTCAAGCCGCTGTTTGAAAGGCTGGATGTTGCGCCGTTCAACTGGCATGCGCTCCGCCACTTCACCAGCCGCACGGCCTCAAGCTTGAACTCCCTGCTGAACGTCCTTCGTCCCATAAGCCACCTCCGGTTCCATCATGAAACACCTTAACCCGGTGTCTTCGGAACCGGTAGCAGGCCAAATTCACCTTTCCCGGGGAAGGTCAAATCTCCATCGACAGAGGGCGCACGTCAGTCTGTCGAAATTGTGAAGAGATCCCATTTGGTGCGTTCATAATCCGTCTCGACGTCGTAATAATCGACCGACAGCCCCAACTGGCGCGCCGTCAGGTATCCGGCCACGCTGGATATCCTGTAGCTATTGACGATGATGTCCCGCCTCGCCGAGACAAGGGATATCTCGGCATCGAGCAGTTCCTGGTTGGCATTGAGTAGATCGAGCAATGTGCGCCGGCCGACCTCGAATTCGGCGGAAACGCTGTCGCGGGCGACGCGCGCGGCTTCCGCCGCTCCTACAAACGAGTCGACGCGGGCCTGGCTGGCAATCAGGCCGCGCCAGGCATTGACCATATTCTCCTCGGTCGTATGGAGTGTCGTGTCCAACTCGAATCGCCGTTGCCCCACTAATTTCTTGGCGGCGCGAATGCGCGAGAGCTCGGCTCCCGACTGGTAAAGCGGCACCGATACGCTGATCCCCGCGGTGACTTCGTAGGTTTCGGTTCCGACGGCTCCGCCCCGCACTTTCGCATCCTGAAAACTTATCGTGCTGTTGAGATCGACGCTGGGAAGCAGCGTGCGCGTATTGATCTTGACGTCCGACTCCGCGAGATTGACCGCCAATCGCGCGACCACCACCTCGGGATTGTCCGAGAGCGCCACGCTCACGGCTTCGTCCATGGTGGCGGGCAGTTTTTCCATCGGCCCGGCCTCGCTAAGATCACCGGGCGGCTGGCCTACGATTCGCCTAAAATTCGCGATGGAATTGGCGAGATTGCTGACCGCCTCGGTGAGATTGGCCTGGGCCTGGCCGAGTCGAGCTTGCGCCTGGGAGAGGTCGGCGAGCGTACGCTGTTGCAGGTCGAATTCCACCCGCGTTGCTTCCAATCGGCGGGCGAGAAGACCGACATTGTCGCGTCGCAGCCGCTCGATGATTCGGTCGCGCAAGACATTCGCATAGGCGGTGACGGCACCGAGCAGTACGGTCTGTTCCGTGCGCAGCAAGACGTTGCGCTGGCTCAGGATGGTCAAGTCCGCCTTCTCCAATCGCGCCGTGGTGCGTCCCCCTTTGTACAGCGGTTGACTGAGCGTCACCGAACGCTTCTGGGTATTGGTGATGGTGGAGGCGACACTGGCCGTCTCGACGTCGGAGAGGTTGCGATCCTGACCGACCGCCCCGGTAACCTGCGGCATCCAGCCGGCGAAAGCCTGGGGACGCTCCTCGTTGGTGACGCGGAGCGCCGCGCGCGCCGCGGCGAGTTCCGAGTTGTTGGAGTAGGCGAGGACCAATGCCTCTTCCAAGGTTATAGCCTGGG
>CAYIOH010000892.1:0-1578 GCA_964364975.1 uncultured Bifidobacteriaceae bacterium | reverse complement strand
CACCAGCGTGTCCGTGCCGGAGGATTTAGCCGTCTTTTCACCCGCGCGCGGATGCCGGCCACCCCAGTTTGAAACGAAGGCCTTTTTCCCATCGGCAAACAGAGCCACGTCGTAGGGCGCCACGCCGACCGGCACTTCCTTGAGCAGTTTGCCCGAAGCGAGATCAATTATTCCCAGGCTGTTGTTCCGCGACAGGCAGACGTAAGCCGTTTTTTCGTCCGCCGACAGCGCCAGGCCGCCAAGGTCGGGTTTTCCCGTGCCGCCAGGCCCCGGCACCGTCAGCTTGCGGCCCCAGTCAATTTTTCCGTCCGAAGTCACGATGGCTTCCCAAAGCATGTCCTGCGCGGTCGTCGCGTAAATGCGGGAGCCGTCGCGCGTCACCGCGAGACCGTGCGCGGAGCCGCCCCCGGCGTTGAATTTCAACTCCTGCCGGATTTTCCAGGTCGCGGTGTCAATGACCAGCAGGCCACGAATGTCTTTCACGTAGAGCGTGTGGCCATCGGGCGAGAGCGCGAGATCCACGGGCCGGCCGCCGAACTCGACCGACTGGCCGGCGGGGCGAATCAATTGGTGCGTGGCCATCAGATGATCGCTGACCGGAAGCGGGCCGGCGTGGTCAACCGTCTTCGACTGGCAGCCGATGAAGAAACAGAGGCCGGGGAGGAGGATTCTGAACAATCGCATAGTTGGGTTTTGTTCGCTGCCTTCAGTTTACCCACTGCGCTGGTTCCAGGCCAAGCGCGAATCCCGGCATCTTTTCAGGCGAGCACTCTGCGCAGGAACTTCAGATTTGCCTGGTAGCTTTCCAACAGCGGTGCGCCCGGCGGCACGGCGCCTTCAATTTGAATCCAGCCGCGATAACCGATGTCGTTGAGGGCCGCGCGGACTTTCTTGAAGTCCACCTTGCCCTGGCCGAGCAACGCGCCGTTTTCCTTGAAGTGAAACTCACAAATCCGCTTGCGGCCCAGCCGGCGAATCTCCCGGTAGATGTCGTAGGCGCGGTCGTTCGAGTTGCACACGTCGTAATAGACCTGCACCGCCTTTGAACCGACGCGCTTGAGGATGTCCAGGTGATCCTCCGCGCTGAGCCAGCTTTCGATGCCCAGCACCACACCCGCTTTCTCCGCCTTCGGGGCTACCGCCTTGAGCCGCTTCACCACTTCGTCCACGCCGGGTTTGTCATCGCGCAGATCGCCGTTGCTGAAAAACGCCAGCAGCACGACGCGCACACCGAGCGCCTGACAGACGTCAATGGAGTCGCTGACCCACGCGATGGTGCGCGGATCGCTCTTGTAAGGAACGTTGTTCAGCTCGCCAATGGCGAGTGAGGCGATCTCCAGCCCAGTCTGCTTGGCCGCGTCGCGGTAAGCCTGTTGCTGGTCTGTTTGGCGCAGGTGCATGTCGTTCGCGACCGTGCCGAGGCTGACCTGGACGCCGTCGAGGCCGATCTGCTTCGCGACCTCAAACGCCGCCGGGTCGGCCAGCTTGCCGATGGACCAATCGCACGCGCCGATCTTGAACCGGCGTCGATCCGGCGCGGCGAACAGCGGGGCCAGCGGTGAGGAGAGTGTGAGAGCC
>CAYIOH010000891.1:0-1580 GCA_964364975.1 uncultured Bifidobacteriaceae bacterium | reverse complement strand
CGCTCGTGATGCGCGTGATGATGACAGACGCGACGGGAAGCTGGCGACTGCCGTTCCAGTTCGTCGGGGCGGTCGGACTTCTGTGGGTCGTGGCGTGGTTCGCTTCCATTCGTTCGCGCGACCTGAGCGGCATGTCGCAATCGAATGGTAGCCAATCGGCGACGAGCACCAGCCAGGAATCGCTTTGTAGCGTCGTCTTCAGCCGTCGCTTCGCGGTCGCGCTGGTGATTGTCTTTTGCATTCACACGACCTGGCAGCTTTTGCGCGTGTGGCTGCCGATGTTTCTCCAAAAGGGTCGCGGTTACAGCGAAAGCGATGCGTTGTTCTTCAACTCGGTTTACTTCGTCGCCACGGACATCGGGTGCATTGCGGCGGGCGCGGTGTCGCTCTGGCTCGCGCGACGCGGCCTCACGCCCCACGCTGCGAAGTGCCGCGTCTATCTTGCCTGTTCGCTGCTGACGGCGCTCACCGTCCTCGTGGCGGCGCTGCCCCACGGCTGGCCGCTGCTCGCCACGCTGCTCGTCGTCGGCGCGGGGGCGCTGGGCCTGTATCCGTGCTTCTACTCGTTCGTCCAGGAAATCTCGTCGCAGCATGTTGGCAAAATGATTGGTCTGCTCGGCGCGCTGGTGTGGGCCATCTCCTCGCCGGTGCATAAATATTTCGGCCGCCACGTGGATCAAACCCAGTCATTCGATCTGGGCATCGCGGTGGTGGGGTTGACTCCGCTGGTAGGCTACCTCGCGCTGCGACTGTTCTGGGACAAGCCGAAGGGAATGTTGGGAAGCAATGCCGAAACCCGATCACAACAACCCTGATTTCCTGCGACCCTCGTTCGTCAGTTAATTGGAAGTCCAAGACGTGGAAAATCGCCGCAATGCGAACCGTCTTGGTAAATCGGTCAAATCAAATTCTCGAAACTCGACTTTGCGGGCGCGATGGGGATAATCCCGAAAATGGGTTTCATAATTGAAAACCTGCGGCTGCAAGATTTGGTGGCCATCGTCCGGCAGAATCAAAAATTCTACGAGGACTTCTGCGTGTATTTGAAGCAGCACGGTTATCAAGATGTTCACGATTTCATCAATGAGCCGTCGGATGCGAAAGCGACGACGGCCATCAAGAATTATCTGGCCAGGCAGAGCGAAGCTCAATTGCTTGATGGTTTGGCTAGGCCCTACAAGGACGCGACGGCAAAATGGTATTTCTTGGCGTGGATGTTGAGAGACGCGCCTGCTCAACGGCTTCAACCGCTCCTGACTTCTGTTCAAGGTGAATCCCTGGATGAAAAGCGCGCAAACCTATTGAACCAGTTACGCAAGTTCGTCGGGCCGTTGTTTCCGCAGGCGGCGAGTTGGTCGTGGCCGGCGTTGTCCGAAGTGATGCTGGCGCGGCTTGAAGGAAGTCGCCGGGCGCTCAAAGGAACGAAATTCGAGGAGTTGGTTCGCGGGACGTTCCGAAAAGTCTTCGAGAGACGTTCCGTTCGGCTTGAAATTGGCGTCGGCTAAAAGCGAATCAACGAAGAAACCTTCGACGTGCAAATCATCGGCAAGAAGCGAACGATTCTTGTGCCGGTGAAGACG
>CAYIOH010000890.1:0-1585 GCA_964364975.1 uncultured Bifidobacteriaceae bacterium | reverse complement strand
CGCCTGTCCCTGCCGGACAATCCGGAATTTCGGGGGTACTCTCAAGATGCACCCTCACACGAACATTAAGGACAACGCGGTGCTCCATGCGTCTGATGTTTACCTTTGCATTGTGGGTAACCGCGTGTCCGTGGGCCACTCGGCCATTGTGCACGCGTGCAAGGGCGGCAATGAAGTGCTCGTCGGCATGGGTGCGGTGATTCTGGACGGCGCGATTATCGGTGAACAATCACTCATCGGCGCGAAGGCGCTGGTGAAACAAGGAATGAAAATCCCACCCGGCTCGCTTGTGCTGGGTGCGCCAGCGAAGATCATCCGCGCCTTGACGCGCAGAGAAAGGGCGCGGTTAAAAACTTTTGTCGTGAAGTATGCGAAGTATGCGGCCTATTGCTTGAAGCACGCGATCAATGTAGGTGAACCGGTGCCAACCTGATTGCGTCGCCGGCCAACTCGAACCGCGCGCGTTTTGAAATGTGTGTGCCTGGACACGAAAGTCAAAAACCAGAAATAAACCCATGGCCCAAGACGCCAAGTCCACGGCGCCAAGGTGCACCGGCATGATCGGCCCCGGCTTGATGGGCGCCGCGCTGACATTGCTGATGTTCCTCGGCACGGCGCTGTTGCGCGCCAGCTTTCTGCCGATTGTTTTCGCACAAGGATTCGTGGTCACGCTGTTCTTCGGGTGGCTGCCGCTGTATCTGCTGGAGCTTTTTCCGACTTGTGTCCGCGCTGCGGGTAGTGGCATCTCTTACAACGTCGGGCGCTTCGCCACGGCGGTCGGGGTGTTCGCGGCGGGCGCGTTGTTCGCCGCGGTGGGCGGCTCGTATCCGAAAGTCGGAGCGACTTGCGGGCTTATTTATGTGTTGGGCCTCGTCGTCGTTTGGTGGGCGCCGGATACCTCCACGAAGAAACTCGAAGAATAAATCATTGAAGAACATGAAAACGACGACCTCACACTCGACCTTGGCCCGCCGGGAGTTCTTGAAAACCACCGGCGCGGGTCTCGCCAGCCTCGCCTCGTTCAACGTCCTGCCCGCGCTCGCGCAAGGTTCGCCCAACGAGCGCATCCGGCACGCCGTCATCGGCACGGGTGGCATGGGAAAGAACCACTGCAAAGGATTTGCCAGTCTCAAGGACTGCGAGGTGGCCGCGATCTGCGACGTGGACCCCGAGCGCCTCAACCAGGTCGCTGCCTTGCTGCCCAACTCCAGCAGCGTCAAGAAATTCGCCGACTTCCGCCGTCTCCTGGAGGATAAGGCGATTGACACCGTGAGCATCGCCACCTGCGATCACTGGCACACGCCCATTGCGCTGGCGGCGATTCTGGCGGGCAAACACGTCTATGTGGAGAAGCCGTGCAGCCACAATGTCCGCGAAAGCAACCTGCTGGTGAAAGCGGCCCGCGAGCACAAGAAGTGCGTGCAGCACGGCACGCAGCGCCGCAGCGCGACGCTGCTCAAGACCGCGGGGCAGGCATTGCGCGACGGCGTCATCGGCAAGGTGCTCGCGGCGAAAGCCATCAACCATCAGTTGCGCGGACTGATCGGACGGGCGCCGGTCAGCGAACCGCCGGCCGGCGTCAATT
>CAYIOH010000889.1:0-1589 GCA_964364975.1 uncultured Bifidobacteriaceae bacterium | reverse complement strand
CCGACGAAAGTCGGGGCCCAGTATTTGCCGACGAATTCTCACTCCGGCCCGGCGCCTTGTCAGTTTTCGATAATTCGCGGCTGGCGCGAAGGAACGCGGAACAACTTTCGATCCTCAAGACGCAGCGCAATCAGGGCGCCGCCCCAGACACAGCCGCGATCCAGAGGAAAGACATTGGCCGCTCGGAAGTTCTGCCGCGTACCCAGATGCACCGTGGACCAATGGCCAAACAGAATGCGGGTGCGTCGGGTCTTCCTGGACTGCACCGCGTACCAGGGCTTGAAAGGCGCGCGCTGACTCCCAGGTGGACCTTTTTCCTCCCATGTCGCACGGCCGGATTCATCGCAATAACGCAGGCGTGTGAAACTATTGATGATGAAGCGCAGGCGGTCCTGGCCGCGTAGTTTCTTATCCCAGGTCTCCGGCTGATTGCCGTACATCGCACCGAGCAGGCCGGGCATGTGGCGCGAGGCCAGTACGGACTCGACCTCCTTTGCGCAGGCCGCGGCCTCTGTCAGTGTCCATTGCGGCGGCAGTCCGGCGTGCACCATCACGAATCCGAGCCTGCGATCCCGATGCAGCAGCGGGCGGCGGCGCAGCCAATCCAGCAGAAAATCCCGATCCGGCGCGCACAGGATGTCATCCAGCGTGTCCTTGCGCCGCGCCTTTACCTTGCCCGCGGACACCGCCAAGAGATGCAGATCATGGTTTCCGAGTACCGTGACGGCAGCATCCCCGAGACTTGACACAAAGCGCAGGATCTCCAGCGACGCCGGCCCCCGATTGACCAGATCGCCAACGAACCAGAGCCGATCACGGCGCGGATCAAAGCGGATGCGCCTGAGGAGTTCGAGCAATTCCTCCACGCAGCCTTGCAGATCGCCAATGACGTAGGTCGCCATCAGTTCAGCATATTGGGGCGGGACAGGTTGAAGGCCGGGATGGGCGCCTCAAACTTGACGCCGTCATCTGCCGCCATGCTGTAGCTTCCCTGCATGCACCCCACCGGCGTTTCCAATATGGCGCCGCTGGTGTAGCGGAAGGATTGCCCGGGCGCCAGGTGCGGCTGCTGCCCGATGACGCCGTCGCCGCGCACCTCCTGCACATGATTGTTGGCATCTGTGATCACCCAATGCCGGCGCAACAGGGTCGCCGCCAATGAGCCGCGATTGGTCAGCGTGATGGTATAGGCAAACACATAGTGATTCTGATCCGGGGAGGACTGGTCGGGAAGGAACGCGGCCTGCGCCTGCACCAGGACCTGGTATTTTGCGGCGTGCGACATGCGTCAATTTCAAAGCATTGCAGCGATTTGCGCAAGTTGCTGCGCACATTGGCGCCGTGGCGGCGAGGGCCTATAGTCCCGCTGTCCAGCCGGGAGGAATGCCCATGAACAGAATGCTCGCTTTCCCCATTGTCTTGCTGTCCCTGGGAGTCCTGATACCGGCCAACGGCGACGAATCCGGCCAGCCGCTGCCGGCGAAAATGAGCAAAGAGGACCTCGCTGGCGGGATGTTTGCGCGTCCTGGCATGATCAAGTCCACCAACGACGGCAATACCACGCTGGATATCACGTCCTTGAAAAGCAG
>CAYIOH010000888.1:0-1593 GCA_964364975.1 uncultured Bifidobacteriaceae bacterium | reverse complement strand
TCCTGCTGCACCTTTCGCAGGTGGACCAGACGCTTCGGCTCATGTGCGAACACAAGGTGCTGATCCGACCCGGCGAAAAATGGTCCAGCCCCGAGTACGTGTTGACCCCGCACCGGCTGGGTTGGGCCAAGGGCATCGAACCGTTCCGGGCCTGGGTGAAAGAAAACGTCCAGCGGCCCCATCCGCTGCCCAAGCACCTGTGCAACACCCTCGGCTATCGCAGCGTATGGATGGCCCAGCAATATGCGCCGGCCGATCCCACTGGCTCAACCGTCGTCTGGCGCTTCCGCGACCTGCCGGGTTTGGCGCAGGAATCTCGCGCTCACGGTCTGAACGAAATGGTGGTCTGGTTGTGGGGGCCTTGGGAGATTCCGAATCAACCGTCGCCCGAACTGGGCACGGTCGAGGAATTCAACCGGGCCATCGCGGAGTGCCGGGCCAAAGGCGTCAACGTGTCGTTGTTCGTCTCCGTTATGACCATGCTCAATCCCATCCCCGCCAAATACGGCCAGACCGATGGTCAGGAGTACTGGGGCTATCACACCGATTTCATCCCGATGCTGCGTCCCTATTATGGCAAAGCCTCGCGCGGTTCCTTTGCGGACCCGAACCATCCAGGTTGGCAGGCGGACATCGCGGCGAGCCTGTTGAAAATGGTTGAACGCGGCTGGACTTCGATTACCTGGGACCAAGTCATGCACAAGCCCGCGGCGCCCAACCTGGAAACGCTTTTCGCCAAGGTGCGCGCCGCCGCCAGCGAAAAAGATCCGGAAGCAACCTTCGCCGGGGAATGTCTCAACAACCTCGATCTGGACAGCCGCTGGCTGGATTACACCTGGAATTGGGCGCTGTTCGACGAGCAGATGGACTGGCGCGCCCTCGTGAACGCCTATCCCACGCCCCGCTTCAACGTCAACGTGGGAACATCACCGCGCGCGGTGAAACAATTGTTCGCGGACCACTTGTTCCTGAATGTCCTGCCGTCAAAACCCGAGGGGATCAACGGCTCGGCCCGCATCAGCGACCACCCCGAATTGGCACACGCCCTAACGGTGTGCGCCAAGCTTCATGCACGGTTTCAAACCTGCCTGGAAGACGGTCTGTTGGTGGGCGACAACATTTTGTCCGAGCCGTGTCGCGAAGCGCGGGTCAACGGCTATCTTCTTCCCGGCAAAGCTCTCATCCTGGTGCTGAACACGGGAACCCAGCCACGTTCCATTTCCTTCACCTTGGCCATGACGCCATGGCTCAGTTCTCCGTCGGGTTGCTATGTCATCACCCCTTACGACGAGTCCGGCAGGGCACGCGCCACCCGCGTCGAACGCAAGGCCTCGTGGAAGGAAACCACGCCCTCGCTCGCCCCCAACGAACTGGCCCTCTTCGAAATCGCTCCAAAGAAATGATGCCGATTGCCTCGTGAGGGATCATTTTCACCTGATGGAAACGCCGCCAGCAGCGCCCCTTTGAGAAGCCTGAAAAAGTGTTCACGATCTCCCGGCCCACACAGTCATTTTCGGAGGTTTTCACTTGACTGTTTGCTGGGTTTCAGAGATCGTTGGACTACACAATCCCAGTTGTGGAGTTGCATGATCA
>CAYIOH010000887.1:0-1595 GCA_964364975.1 uncultured Bifidobacteriaceae bacterium | reverse complement strand
TGGCCGCGCGCATCAGGTCGAAGGTGAGACCTCCGCCGAAAGCGGCGAGCACGCCAAACGACAGCAGGATGACCAAGGCGCCGACGTGGGCGAGCAACAGGTAGAGGAAGGCGGCGTGACGGTTGGCCGCATGCTGGTGCTGGTAGACCACCAGGAAATATCCGGAAAGCGACATCATTTCCCAGAAGATCATGAACACCAAGGCGTCGTTGGCGATCAGCATTACCTGCATGCCAAGGATGAAAAGCGCGGTGAACACGCCGAGCGGAGGCAGCGGCTGCGCCGCCGGACCGCGCGCGAACTCGCGCGTGTAGCTGGGGCCATAGAGCGAAATCGCCACCACCAGCGTGCCGAGCAGCACCAGGAAAAAGCCGGACAGGGGGTCGATGCGCACATGCCAATCGAGCCAGGGCAGGCCGAGCGCAAACCGGTCGGTGACGGTGAGCTTGGCGAGCAGTGACCAGCCACCGGCGGCGACGCTGGCTGCGCCGGCGAAGAAAAGAAACAGAAACGAACCGAAATGCAGGAAACCCGGGTGGCGGCGCACGGCGAGCAACGAAACCGCACCCGAAAGCAAGGTGCACGCCACCGCGGCGTACGCGAGCAATAGCGGATTCCCGACCGTCGCGCTCATGGCGAGAGTTCCGACGACAGGAATCTTGACCGCACCGCTAGTCCTCCACCGTCAACCGCCAACACGCCCCGCCCCGAATCCACGCGATAACCGGCAGGCGCTGATTCAACGGTTCGAATGCAACAACTTCAGCGGTCATCGACAACGCCGACCGACGATGCCCCGCACGATGCGATAATGACACTTCCGCAAAGTCTCGACAAGCCATTGCGATTTTCCGTGACGCGCGGGCAGCGATCGGCCGACACGCCCTCCGGCAAAACCGAACGAAGCGCACAATGGCGTCATTCACCCGCGGCGGTCGAAGGCGGTGCGCGCCGGGTGAATGGCGTGGAGCGAACTAGACCAACGCGACTGGCGATCGTGCCGAAAGGCTTGTATGCAACATATCGAATTTTTCCTGAATCGCGAGTTTGTCCAATTGAACCAGCTGCTGAAGCTGACCGGCTTGTGCGACAGCGGCGGCGCAGGTAAGGCGCTGGTGGCCGCCGGCGGCATATTGGTGGATGGAAATGTGGAGTTGCGCAAGACCTGCAAGATTCGCGTCGGTCAGATGGTGACCATCGGCGAGATCCAAATCAAGGTGGTGGCCGGAACTGAGCCTGCGCCAGTCTGAGCGGTCCTAGATCTTCGGCAGCGTCACGCCCTGTTGCCCCTGGTACTTCCCGCCGCGGTCTTTGTACGAGGTCTCGCACACTTCGTCGGACTCGAAGAAGATCACCTGCGCCACGCCTTCGTTGGCGTAGATCTTGGCCGGCAGCGGCGTGGTGTTGGACACATGTCAAGCGTCACCTGCCCTTCCCACTCGGGCTCGAAGGGGGTGACGTTGACGATGATGCCGCAGCGCGCATAGGTGCTCTTGCCCAGGCAGATGGTCAGCACGTTGCGCGGGATGCGGAAGTACTCGACCGTGCGGGCCAGCGCAAAGCTGTTGGGCGGGATGATGCAGGAGTCGCCCTCG
>CAYIOH010000886.1:0-1595 GCA_964364975.1 uncultured Bifidobacteriaceae bacterium | reverse complement strand
AAAAGCAAGGTGCGGTCGGCCTAAGGATTGCCAGGTCCATGGGCATCCCGGTTGCCGAAAGCCTCGCCACCCTCTTGGAAAAACGATGCGACATTATGATTAACGTCACCGGCTCCAGCCGGGTTGAAAGCGAAGTAAGGCGTCGTCAATATATTAACTTTACAATATGCTTCCATGATGATATTCTTGGAGCATGGAATCCACCCGAGATCTTCAGCAGAAGTTCGCGCGAATCTGGCGGCATTTAGACGAGCGCGGCCGGCGGATGTTCGCCGCGAACGAGGCGTTGCAGCGAGGCCGCGGCGGAATCTCTCTGGTCAGTCGCGTCTGCGGTTTATCTCGCGTCACGATCACCAAGGGCACCCGTGAAATCGACGGGGAGCCGTTGCTGGCCGGACGAATCCGGCGTTCAGGCGCAGGACGCCCCAGGCACGAAGCGCGCGACCCCGCGTTGCTTGGCGCACTGGAATCCTTGGTCGAGCCGCTGGCGCGCGGCGATCCACAATCCCCTTTGCGCTGGACGTGCAAGAGCACCCGCGCTTTGGCGATGGAACTCACGCGGAAGAAACATCCGATCAGCCACGAAAAGGTTGCGCAGTTGCTGCGAGACATGAACTACAGTCTACAGGGCAACCGCAAGACCGAGGAGGGGGCCAATCATCCCGACCGCGACGCTCAATTCGAGTACATCAACGCGCAAGTCGGACATGCGATGGCGGCGGGCCGCCCGGTGATCTCGGTCGACACCAAGAAGAAGGAGTTGATTGGGAACTACGAGAACGACGGCCGCAGCTGGCGCAAGTCCAAGTCTCCGGAAGTCGTCAATGGCCATGATTTTCCCAACCCTGAAGTCCCGCGCGCCTATCCCTACGGCATCTACGACTTAGGCCGCAACAGCGGCTACGTCAACGTGGGGACGGATCACGACACGAGCGCGTTCGCGGCGGCGTCGATTCGGGGCTGGTGGCGAGCCGAGGGCAAACGGCTTTATCCGAAGGCCAACCGTCTGCTGATCACGGCCGACGGCGGTGGCAGCAACGGGTATCGCCGGCATCTGTGGAAGCTCGAGCTTCAGAAACTGGCGGACGAAACCGCGCTGTCCATCGCGGTCTGCCACTTTCCGCCGGGGACGAGCAAGTGGAATAAGGTGGAGCACAGGCTATTCTCGTTCATCTCGTCGAATTGGCGTGGCCAGCCGCTACGGGACTATGAAACGATCGTTCGTTTGATATCGGCCACGAAGACGGCCAAGGGATTGACCGTCACGTGCCGCCTGGATCGGCGTAAATATCCGCTGGGACGGACGGTGACGAAAGAGGAGTTGACATCTCTGCGCATCGTCCGCAACGCATTCCACGGCGAATGGAACTACATCATTCGGCCGCAACGGCTCGAAAAATCGTAAATGTTATTTATTGACAAGTCCTAAGGGAGATTTTTTATGTCCGGCATTGAATATTTCTCTACTTCATTGCCAGTTTAACAGGGTATGACCGGATGAAGTCGTTGAGCAGCCGACACCCGGCGAAGAGCGTCGCCTCCTCATTCCGAATCCAGCGGCTGATGACACCCAGGTAGGCGAGCGTGTCCGCGAC
>CAYIOH010000885.1:0-1598 GCA_964364975.1 uncultured Bifidobacteriaceae bacterium | reverse complement strand
GTAACGGCAGGAACCAAAGGCCCCGGAAGGCGTGTGCCGCAAAGCGGCGATGGCGGCATCGCTCTCCTGGCTGGTATCAATCAGTTCCTCGGCCAGCGCACCGAGAATGCCGTTGCGGCCGGCATAAACTTTGCCAATTCGATCCTGGTGCCGGCGCGCGGTTTCAATCACGCCGCAGGCGCTGGCGTTGATGACGGCCGTGACGCCGCCGGACTGGGCATAAAACACATTCTTCAGGTCCGTCATGGTGCCAGCCTCGTTTTCCGGTTAGCGAGATCATCAAGGTGCTGAAAGGCCGTGCCCTAGTTATCTGGATGGGACGGTCCGCACGCACATTTGCTCCATTATTGTTGTGCTAGACTGCGGGTCAAGTCTGCGGAACTGCCAGGCCCCGCCGGCACTCCAACATTGTTGGACGCTAATCATTACGCCCGCACCATGCGACTCATCCAACTGCTGTTATTCCTCGCCGGACTCTCCGCCGCGCCCTGCATCGCAGAGACCACAACGCTGGACCTGCCCAGCATCGGCGATTCCACCGGCAGCATTTTCTCTCCGGAGTACGAACGCCGCCTCGGGCAGGCGTTCCTGAACCATGTCCGCAAACAGGCGGACATCATAGGGGATCCGGAGATCGAGACCTACGCGAACTCCGTGGGCTATCGGCTCGTCGCCAACAGCGACAATAATACCCAGGCGTTTACTTTTTTCGTCATCAATGACCCGCTGATCAATGCCTTCGCGGCGCCCGGCGGCATCGTCGGCATGAATGCCGGCACCATCATCAACTCCGGCAGCGAAAGCGAACTGGCCGGGGTGGTGGCGCACGAAATCGCGCACGTGACGCAGAAACACATGGCGCGCTCCGCCGAGATGCAGTCCAAGCTGTCGCTGCCGATGATGGCCGCGCTGCTGGGTGCGATCCTGGTGGCCACCCAGAACCCGGACGCCGGCATGGCCGCCATCACCGCCATACAGGGCGGCGCGGTCCAGGCCCAGATCAATTTTACGCGGCACAACGAGGAAGAAGCGGATCGCGTCGGCCTGCAATTGCTGGAGCGGGCTGATTTCGATCCCCAGGGGATGCCGGGATTCTTTGAGAAATTGCAAAAGAACAGCCGTTACTTTTCCCAGGCGCCGGAGTTCCTGCGCTCACACCCGCTCACCACCAATCGCATTGCCGATTCCCAATCACGCGCCGCCGCCATCCCGCGCAAGGATCGCTACGAAGAAAGCGCTTCATACCCGCTCATTCGCGCGAAGTTGATTGCCAAGGGCTTCCGCAACCCGAAGGATGCCGTGAATCACTTCCGCAAAGAACTGGAGGGGGTGGAGAATGTGGATCCGGACGGCGTGTTGCGCTACGGGTTGGCGCTGGCGCTGCTGGAAGACAAGCAATATGCCGGCGCCCGCGATTTGCTGACCGGTCTGCTGGCCGAGCGCAGTGAAAACGCCTCGTTCCTGCTGGCGGCCGCGGCTACCGCCCGCACGGAACTCCGGCCCCCCGGTGGGGGTGAGGGCACCCCCGGCGCCGAGGCGGAGCGCCTCGGCCTGGTGGCGCCGGCGGTGGACGGCGAGGAGGACGACGGTGAGTACGA
>CAYIOH010000884.1:0-1601 GCA_964364975.1 uncultured Bifidobacteriaceae bacterium | reverse complement strand
TAATTTTGCGTTTCCGGTGCGCGCACTGTGGAGCGACGCGCAAAACAAACTCTCGGTTGCAACGATGACGCGCCTCGCGCTGCGCTCGGTAACTCTCTTCGCTTCAGAGAAGAATTTGACCCGCACGAAGAAACGAAGGCGCGAAGAAGAAGGGACAGGATCGGTGCGCCCCTCCTTCTTCGCGGCTTGTGTGGACGGCACCCCATTTGCAAGTGGTTTCTTGAACTTGATGACGTAGGCGCGGGTTCAGACTTGTGTACGGCTTTTCAGTTGAGCGTTTCGTAATGCTCATAGCCATGATGAAATCCGCAGACGGCATCCCAAATCTTCGCGACGCGCTCGAAGGCGCATGCCGCTAACGGGTTTTTGCCGTCCCCGGTCCGGCCGGTTGTCATCATTGTTCCCTAGTCACTCGCAAACTGTTTGTTCTCCTTATTCTTCGTTCTTTTATTCCAAAGCCATGCTGATGTGAAGCTAGGCTGCAAGGTTGGCCGCCGGCGCGAGGCGGGCGGGCTCGTACCTGCCGCCCTTGACCATCAGCGCCCAGGCGATGCGTGCATTTTTGTTGGCAAGGGCCACCGCCGCAACCTTATATTCCTTGCGCGCCGAGAGTTGCTTGACCCAATCGGACGCCTTGCTGCCGGGTTTGCGCGCCGCCATCAGCACGGCGCAGGCGCCCTCGACGAACAGGCTTCGCAGATAATGATCGCCGCATTTGCTGATGGAACCGAGCTTCGTCTTGCCGCCGGTTCCATTGAGACGCGGCGTGAGGCCCAGCCAGGCGGCGAACTGGCGCCCCGACTTGAAGCGCAAGGGATCGCCGACGATCGCCGGTACGATGCTGGCAATCATCGGACCGACGCCCGGGATTGTCTCAAGACGTTTGCTGACGGAATCCTTGTTCATCAAGGCCGCGATTTCCTGCTTCAGCGCGGCGGCCTCGTACATCAGCAGCTCGTATAATTTGAACTGCGTGCTGAGGGCCCGCAACGCCGTGGCGGGCAATTCGAGTTCGCACGTCAACCGTTGCAGCGTGACGATGCCGCTTCGCCCCTTCATGGCCACGATACCGAACTCGGCGCACAAGGCGCGGATGGAATTCTCCAGCATCACTTTCTGCACGACCAGCATCCGGCGTGCGCGATGCAACGTGATGACCCCTTGCTGCTCGACCGTCTTGACCGGCACATAGCGCATGGTCGGGCGCGTGACCGCTTCGCAGATCGCAGCCGCGTCGTTCGCGTCGGTCTTGCCGCGTTTGATGTAAGGCTTCACATAACTCGCCGGCATCAGCCGCACGTCGTGGCCCAGTGCGCTTAACCGGCGACCCCAATCGTGGGCGCCCCCGCAGGCCTCCATGCCGACAACGCAGCGCTCAAGCTTGGCGAAAAACGGCAACACCTGCGCCCGCTTTAAGGTCTTGCGCAAACAAACGTCTCCGCACTCGTCCACTCCATGCAACGTGAAAACGCTCTTGGCCAAATCAAGTCCGATTGTGATAGTCTTCATCTGGACGGCTCCCTCTGTGATGATTCAAAAAATCAGTCACCTTGGCACGTTCGATGCCGTTAAGGGTGCCGTCCACCTCATCTTCGCGTGAA
>CAYIOH010000883.1:0-1606 GCA_964364975.1 uncultured Bifidobacteriaceae bacterium | reverse complement strand
GTGCGCGCCGGGGTCTGACATTTC
Organism: uncultured Bifidobacteriaceae bacterium; assembly: GCA_964364975.1. GTDB lineage: Bacteria > Verrucomicrobiota > Verrucomicrobiia > Limisphaerales > JADLHS01 > JALOTT01. Next base: position 1,582 of record CAYIOH010000883.1, on the reverse strand, counting down.
CACGAGCGGCGCGCACGGAGTGACGCGCCCTACCATAGATGACTGGGAGAACCGCGCGTTTCCGGTGATGGCCGGCGGGGACTTCGCGCTCATCAAGGCGGTGGAAGGCTTCGAGGATTTCACCGCGTTCGGCAAGAAGCAACTTGGCGACCTGGGTGTTTGTGAGAAGGACGTGGTGTTCGCTATCACGGAAGGTGGCGAAACGTCGTTCGTCATTGGCACGGCTTGGAAGGGCGTGGAGGTCGGGGCGAAGGTCTATTTCATTTACAACAATCCGGACGAAGTCTTGTGCACACACGTGCAGCGGAGTCGCGAGGTGATCGAGAATTCGCGAATCGAAAAAATCAACCTGACAACCGGGCCGATGGCCATCACCGGCTCGACGCGGATGCAGGCGACAAGCATCCAACTCGCAGTGCTGGTGACGGTGTTGGAAATGGTCGTGCAGGAAATGGTGGGTAGGACAGGCGTCGCGCCTGTCTCTGAAATCAATGAAGACGGAGACAGGCGCGACGCCTGTCCTACGCAATTCCTCGACGCGCTCACCCAGCTTCATGCCACGTTGAAATCTCCGGCCATCCTTTCGCAACTCGCAAAGCTCGTGGCGATGGAGGAATCCGTTTATCGCGCCGGGCGGAAGAACAATTACTTCGCCGACCGCGTGGGCATTGACATGCTCACGGACACGACCGAACGCTCGCCAACCTATTGCACGCCGCCGTTCCGCAAATTCGACGACACCAGCGCCACGGAGTCGTGGGCGTTTCTTTACGTGCCATATGCCGACTCGCCGACCGCGTGGGAGCGCGTTTGCAAACGCACGCCGTGTTGCGTGGAGTGGCACGCGGACGACGTGCGCGAATTGATGACGGTTGGAAACCAACCAAGCGCAGCGACACTTTCTCCTCCCTCTCCTCCTCCGAGGGAGGAGAGGGCGGGGGAGAGGAGGTCTGTCATTTCAAACGCGGTTTCCCTCTCCCCGGCCCTCTCCCCGCTCACGCAGGGAGAGGGAGTGTCTGGCAGCGCCCCGCTACCGGACAAGTTCGCCCGCACGATCGAGATCATCGGCAAGATCAGCTACGTGGAGTTGATGCGCTTCCGCATTGGGCTGGATGGAATCAAAAACCGTCCACTCGGCGTCGGCGACAGCGCGGTGGCGCTGGTCGTCGAAGCGGAAAAAAACTCATTGCTCGCGGCGGATGGATTTCATCGCACGCAACTCGACACGGCACGCAAATCGGGTGCGAAGACGGGATTGATCTTCCTCGGCAGCGCGGAAGCGTGTCGCGAAATCGGCGAGTTCGCGGCAGAATGGAATCCCGATTGTGTTGCCGCGCGCGAGCAGTTCAAACGTCGCCCGATCGTCCAGCGGGATGTTGCGGAAATCGAGCGCCGGATTCTGCGCCCGGGCCGCGCGCATCGCCTGATCCAGAATGTCGAGTAATTGATGCGGCACGAAGACGAGGCGGGCCAGCCCCAGCGTGTCCAGGGCTTTTTCCTCAATCCCGGTGACCCATTTGCCCTGATGCGAGAGGACCTTGGGCACGATGCATTCCAGCGGCTCGCCGCTCAAGACGAAACG
>CAYIOH010000882.1:0-1608 GCA_964364975.1 uncultured Bifidobacteriaceae bacterium | reverse complement strand
CACGCAGACCGCCGCCGGAAGATACAGGCCGGCGGGCCCGCTGTTCTTGGGTTCGCCGAAGACCATCAGCAGCCGCCCTTCCGCATCGAACGCCTGCACCACTGCCATGTTCGCGTCCACGACGTAGAACCGCCCGGCACGATCCACGGCGATGCCCTTGTTCCGGAAGAAGGTTCCCGGCGCGTCACCCGCCGCCCCAACGGTGCGCAGGTGTTTCCCTTCGGCGTCATAAATCTGCACGCAGAAACTGGCGGTGTCGGAGACGTGGATCCGCCCCTGGGCATCCACCGCCAGATTCGTCGGCTGGAACAACCGGGCTTTTTCGTCGTTGGCATCCCGCGGGACGGTGAACAGCAGTTCCTTCGTCGTGCGGTGGTAAACCCGCACCGCGTGGGTCTCCTTCTTGAGATCGCCCACATACAGGCGATCCCCCGCCACCGCAACCCCGCTCGGCTTCAACTCCTCCGGCTGGCCGATGGCCCCGATGAACTCGTTGACTTTGTCATAGATCAAAACCTGTCCGCGCACGGTGTCCGTGACATAGCGCGTGCCATCCTCCGCCACCGCCACGCCGATGGGCATCTTCAAAACTCCCTGGCCGGCGGACGGCCGCAACAGTTCAAAACAGCGCTTGGTCAGGTCTATGATGTCCACGCCCGCCAGCGCGGTGTCGCAGATATAAATCGTGCCTTTCGTCGCCGTGATGCCGTAGGGCTTGTAGATGGGGCTTACCGCCTTTTCCCGGCCCAGCACGAAGTTGCTGAAGGCCGACCCGCCGCCGCCCAGGTCCTGATCCGAGCCGAAGCTCATCAGATACTGGATGCGCGGCTCATTGGGCGGTTGCGGAAAGAAAATGAAGTCCTTGGGCTTGCTCCCTTTCGTGGCGCAGCCGGCCATCAGCGCCAGCACCACCAGCGGCATCACGACCGCGAACGGCCGGCAAGATTTCTTCAAAAGCAGATATTTCACGACGCGCACAAAATATCGGAAGGATGGGGTGCCGCCAAGCAGGAACCCGCCGGCCAAACAAATTTCCCTGGCAGGGCAATCTTTGTAGCGTCGCCGCTGCCAGGGATGATTCAGGCAAAACCAACTTTGCTCCTGGGTTTCAGGGCTTGCTTACTTGATGTGGCAGGTGCGGCAGAGCAAGTCGCCACGGCCTGAGGCGTCCACCAAGCGGCTGCCGAGAATGCGGAAGCTGCCGCTTTCTGGCGACCAGCCCTTCATCTTGTGCGGGTCATGACAGGAGGAGCATTCGATCTTGTGATTAACCAGCAGCGCCTCGTCAATGGTCTGGCCGGTGATCACCGAACCATACTCCGCCATTGTCGGAACCGGGGGCGTATTAAGGGTGATCAGGGTCTTCGTGTCACCAATCTTGTAGGTGTTCGGATCCTCCAACTCTCCATCAGCCGAGGCGAGTGCCGTGTCGTAGGTGAAGGAGATCGGGTGTATGGTGTGCATGTTGCCATCCCCGCCAAGCTGGTATTTCGTGGCGACGTAAATCGGCACGTTGGTGCCCGTGAGTGTCTTGCCGTAGGCCTCGTTCACGCCCAGGCTGCCGTCATGACAACTCAAGCACGCCAGCGACACCCCGCTGGGTGTGCC
>CAYIOH010000881.1:0-1612 GCA_964364975.1 uncultured Bifidobacteriaceae bacterium | reverse complement strand
GGCCAGACGCCTGACCTCTATCTTTGTGCTACCGAAGTTGATCAACAGTCCAACTGAGTATCCCGACGCCTTTAGGTACGACAGGGTTTGGATGAAGTCGACGTCGTCCAATGCCGATTTCGCCTTGATCTCGACCATGCAATCGCCAACGACAAAATCCACGCGCTTCTTTCCAAGCATCACGTCCTTGTAGCGGACCTCAATATCGACTTCGCGCTCTGCCTCAATGCCGGCCCACGTAAGCTCCCTGTGCAGTGCCCGCTGGTAGAACACCTCCTGGAAACCAGGCCCCAGTGTCTTGTGGACCTCAATCGCGCACGCGATGATCTTAGAGGTCGCATCGGACAACTCGTACGCGGCGTCTATGTAGCTCTCCTTCATTCAGCGCCTTCATTCCCTTCAGCGTCTCAGCGGTTCAGTCTCGCCTTCGCGTAGTTCACCAACCCGCCGCAGGCGATCAGTTCCCTCATAAACGGCGGGAATGGCTTAGCTTGGTATGACTTGCCGGTCGTCAGGTTCGATATTTTGCCTGATTCAAGGTCGATTTCCACCTGGTCGCCGTCGGATATTCCCGCCGCGGCTTCCGGGCACTCCATAATGGGTAGCCCTATATTGAGCGCGTTGCGATAGAATATGCGCGCGAAGGTATTCGCGATGACGCACGCGATACCGGACGCCTTAATCGCAATCGGCGCATGCTCCCTCGACGACCCGCAGCCGAAGTTGTTCTCGGCCACGATGACATCGCCCGGCTTGACCTTGTTCATGAACTGCTCGTCGATATCCTCCATGCAGTGCGATGCAACTTCAGCGTGATCGGTCGTATTCAAGTAGCGCGCGGGTATGATGACATCGGTGTCGACATTACTGCCGTACTTATGAACCTTGCCTCTGATCATTGCGTTAGCTCCTTCTAATCACGAAAACACGAAAGGAAGAAAACACGAAATCCTAGTTCATTATCCTCTTGACAGCAAGAGTCGGGCTGTTGAAGTTCAGCAATAAGCCGATCTTGATGTCAGTAGCACGCAGATAGGACCGCAGTTGCGCGAAATGGATATCCTCAAGCGCGCTTACCGCTTTGAGTTCAACGACCAGCTTCCCGTCAACAAGGAGATCCAGGACATGGTTGCCCACAACCTGGCCCCCATAGAGCACCTGGATTGGCGCCTGTGCAACGAATGAAATGCCCCGCTTGGTCAGTTCCAGCCTCAGCGCCTGCTCGTACACGGTCTCAAGGAATCCAGGCCCAAGCTTCTTGTGCACCTGGATGGCCGCCGAGATCACGCTGCTCGAAAGCTCGTCAAAGACGATTCCCATTCTCTTTCCTTTTCGTGGTTTCCCCCTTTCGTGTTTTCGTGATTAATCCCTAACTTAACTCCTCCGGGCTTGCGAGCCTCCCCATTACAGCCGAGGCGGCGGCCACTGCTGGGCCTGCGAGATATACTTCCGACTTGGCGTGCCCCATCCGTCCGACGAAATTGCGGTTGGTGGTCGCGACTGACCGCTCACCTTCCGCCAGGACGCCCATGTGCCCGCCCAGACACGGCCCGCAGGTGGGTGTGCTCACCGCGCCGCCGGATTCGACAAATATCTCGACCAGCCCTTCTTT
>CAYIOH010000880.1:0-1614 GCA_964364975.1 uncultured Bifidobacteriaceae bacterium | reverse complement strand
CCTGCCCAAGGAGCGGGGAAAACAAGATTTGCCCCGCGCCCAGCATTGCCGCGAGCCGGAAAGATTGTCTCAACCGCGGGTTCATTGCATCAAGGCGAGCAAATCCTTGTCTGCCGGCGGCGTTGGGAGCAAACGCCGGATGACGTCGAAGTCCTTCAGGAATTGCGGGCTGGGTAGTGACCGCACGTCCGCGACCGTCGCCACGCTCTGCGCCAGCTCGACGCGCTGGGCCAGGGCGTGTCGCTGATACGCAAATAAACCCGCGCCCACCACGAGCACCGTCACCGCCGCGCGTGGCACGAGCGCGCGCCAGGTCCAGACCCACCGTGGAGCACGCTCACGATCGCTCGCGGCAGCGTCGCGCTCCACTGCGCGCAGGACGCGCGCGGTGAAATTCGATGGCACGGGGACGTCGGGCAGCCGCGCCAGCAACCCGCTCAACGCCGCTTCATTTGCCCAGTCCGCCCTCGCGTCGGGGTGCGCGGCGAGCCAGGCGCGCAGTTCGGCCTGCTCGGCGTTGGTGAGTTTTCGTCGCCAGGCGATTTCGCGCAGTCGTTGGTAAGCCAGGTCATCGTTCATGTTTCACCTCTGGGTTAAAAACCGTTCGTGGGGGAAAGTTTCGAGGCTGGAGGCAGGACGCGTCACTCCGTGTGCGCCGCAAACCGGACCCTTTACACCAAACGGCGCGCACGGAGGGACGCGCCCTACCCGCAGCCATTCATGGCCAGCGGGAGACGGAGATATTTTGCTGAATCTGTATGTTCTCGCGCTCATTTTGACTCCTTCCACACGCCGCTGTGGAGATAGGGTTTGAGCTTTTGCTTCAGGGTTTCACGACCGCGATGGATCAAGGACTTGGTCGCCGAGAGCGAGCAGTCCAGCACTTGGGCGATTTCCTCGTAGCTCAATTCGTCCTGCCGGCAAAGGAGCAAAGCAGTGCGCTGATTCTCCGGCAAGTCGGCCAGCGCCTGAGTGATTTTTCCCTCCAACTCCCGTTGCAAGAGGCTTTCCGGCGCCGAAGAAGTCTTTTTGTCCTCGAATTGATGGAGCGGTTGGTCCTCCGATTCGGGATGGGTTGTGTCGAGGGATTCGGTGGGATGCCGCGAGCGGCGGCGGATTTCGTTCAGGCACAGGTTGCGCGCGATGGTGAACAACCAGGTCGAAAACTTGGCGGTGCTCACGTAGCGCGAAGCGGATTTATAGACTTGCAGGAAAACATTCTGGGCCAGGTCCTCGGCTTCGGTTTCGTCGCGCAGAGTGCGGCGGACGAAGTTCATCACCGGCTGCTGGTACTTTTGCACCAACACGGCGAAAGCGGCCCGGTCGCCCTGCTTGACGCGAAGCATCAGGGCGGCGTCGGGATCCAGGTTGGCGGGCATCGCGGCCAAAGTCTAATCAACACTCGACGACATACAAGGTTTCGGGGTTTGTAATAGTGCCACAGATATTGATCGAACGTTCAAATTGCACCACTACCACCTCCGCGGCCAAAAAATTGTCGGCATCGTGAAGGCTGTCACCCGGCCGCACTGCTCGTCTGACGGCGGAACGGAATTGTCAGTCTCCGGCACTGCTGTATAGTCAACCTCATGCCGGTCCAAAACCGCATCGTCA
>CAYIOH010000879.1:0-1620 GCA_964364975.1 uncultured Bifidobacteriaceae bacterium | reverse complement strand
TGAAACGGTTGTCGTCCCGAAGCGATCCAAGCACCCAACTAAAGTTGGGTGTTAACGAAACCCAACCCGCAGGTGTAAAAAAACTTGGATGCGCCCGGCGCGCGGCGTTCACCGCTTCGCTTCTTGACAACGGATCGCGCTCATCGTGAAGTCATCCCGATTCTGAATCGGTTTGTTTCACCCATGAAGAACATATTTTCCTCCACGTTCGTAGCCGCTTTGCTGGTTGCCATGCTGGTTTGCGCCCATGCCGTCGCGGGCGCAGAGCCGGACCGGTTTCGCGCAGGCGCCGCCGCCGGCATTATCACGCCCCGGCTGGGGGTTTCCATCAACGGCTATTTCAACGACCGCGTGGCGCGACACATCCACGACGAGTTGCACGCGCGCTGTCTGGTGCTCGATGACGGCAAGATGCGGCTCGCCGTGGTCGTGTGCGACAGTTGCATGATTCCGCGCGAGGTCATGGACGCGGCCAAAGCGTTGATCGCGCAGCGCAGCGGGATTCCTGCCGACCGCGTGCTCATCTCCGCCACGCACACGCACACCGGCCCGACCTGCATCTCGGTTTTCCAGAGCGATCCGGACAAGGAATATCAGCAGTTCATGGCCGTGCGCATTGCCGACGCCGTGCAGCGTGCCGTGAACAACCTTGCGCCGGCGCAGATCGCGTGGGGCGTGGGCAAGGAGCCGAACCAGGTTTTCAACCGCCGCTGGCGCATGAAGCCGGGCACCGTTTTGGTGGACCCGTTTGGCGGCACCAACGACCTGGTGAAAATGAATCCACCCGTCGAAAGCCCTGACCTCATCGAGCCAGCAGGCCCGACCGACCCGGACGTATCCATCTTGGCGGTGCAAACACCGGAGGGTAAACCCATCGCGGTGCTGGCCAATTACTCGTTGCACTACGTCGGCACGAGCCGGAGCGAGGACATTTCCGCGGATTATTTCGGCGCGTTCTGCGATCGCATCCAGCAACTGCTCGGAGCGGACCGGCAGGATCCGCCGTTCGTGGCGCTGTTGGCCAACGGTACGAGCGGCGACATCAACAACATCAATTTCCGCAAGCAGCAACCGGCGAAAGGGCCTTACGAACAGATCAACCTGGTCGCCGACGCCGTGGCACGGGAGGTTCATCGTGTGTATCGCGGGCTGGAGTTTCGCGACGGGGCGGAGCTTGGGGTGGCGCAGAAGGAGATCAAGCTGGGCGTGCGTTTACCGGACGAGGCGGACATCGTTCGGGCCGAGCGAATCCTCGCGCAGGCCAAGGGACGTGAACTGCGAGGCTACGAAGAGGTGTATGCGCGGGAGACGGTGTTGATGAAAGCCTTCCCCAAGGAAGTGCCGGTCATCCTCCAGATCATGCGCGTCGGCGACCTGGGCATCGCGGCAATTCCGTGTGAGGTGTTCGCCGAAATCGGACTGGCCATCAAAGCGCAAAGCCCGTTCAAGCCGACATTCACCATTGAGCTGGCGAACGGCTACAATGGTTATCTGCCCACGCCGGCGCAGCACAAGCTCGGCGGTTACGAAACGTGGCGCGCGCGGTCAAGTTACCTGGAAGTGGAGGCTTCGACCAGGATCGTGGAGACGGTGATGGAGCTGTTCGGGCAGGTGAAGTAG
>CAYIOH010000878.1:0-1620 GCA_964364975.1 uncultured Bifidobacteriaceae bacterium | reverse complement strand
AATACGACTTCGAGTTGTTGGCCGGATTTCTCGCGGACGCGACAATCTCATTACGCCGTTCTTGGAACGGCTACATATCTGGAATCGGAGCGGAGTGCGCACCGTGGCAAACGCAGAAAGCTTTTACGAAGCGCATGTTCTGGAAAGTTGACGAATTCAGATACCTCAAGCCCGTGGCCGAGTTCACAGAACTCCTCCAAAAAAATCTCCAAGCGTTTCTTTCAAAACCATTGCGTTGGTCAGTTGAAATCACGGATGCACACAAGCAAGAATGCCTTGAGCGGCTGAAGCAAGAGATTCAGCGAGGGATTCTTGCGTTTGTCCGAACCGAGATTCTTGAGGAGGAACACCCAGAGTGGCGAGCTGCCGCAGAACTTTGTGGTAGGGGAACAACGCCGATTCGAAGCAGGATGATTCTGAATGTCATTCGGAGTTCTGCACCCGAACTGACCGGAGAACATGCCAAGCAGTTTAAGGACGCGATCAAAGGGATTATCGAAAGCGCAATCCAGACTTTGAAGGGTTGAAATGCCTTGGATCGTCAAAAACCTCTGGCTGATTCCCGCGCTGCCGATTCTGGCGGCGGGGTTGAGCGCGCTTGCGCCCCAGCGTTGCCGCAAGTTCACCTCCTCGCTTGCGATTGGCTCGATGGTTGTCTCGTTCCTGCTTTCGCTTTGCGCGTTCGCGCACACGCTTCAGCATGGCGGGCACAGTGCGGAAGCGAAGGAGTATTTCAATTTCCCATGGTTTGAGTTCGCCGGGGGCAGCGCGGGTGTTCTGAAGTTGGGTTGGGTGCTCGACCCGCTCACGGCGGTGATGCTGGTGATGGTCACGTTTGTCGGGCTGCTGATCTTCATCTACAGCGTCGGCTACATGGCGCACGACGAGAACTTCACACGCTTCTTCTGTTTCATGTCGCTGTTTGCCGGGGCGATGCTCGGCGTCGTCATCGCCAACAGTCTGTTGCTGCTGTTCATCTCGTGGGAACTCGTCGGCCTCACGTCGTATCTACTTATCGGCTTCTGGTATCACAAACCCAGCGCGGCGGCGGCGGCAAAGAAGGCCTTCATCACCACCAGCGTCGGCGATGTCTTTTTCTTCCTCGGCATCATGTGGCTTTATTCGCAAACCGGCACGCTGCTCTTCTACGACAACGGCGCAGGCTGTTTGGAGCAGAGCGCTCTCGCAGGAATGGTCGTCAAGGCCACGGGCATCGGCATGGCGGTTTCAACGGCCATCGGCCTGCTGATTTTCGCGGGCGCGATGGGCAAATCCGGCCAGGTGCCGCTGCACGTCTGGTTGCCCGACGCGATGGAAGGCCCGACGCCCGTTAGCGCACTCATCCACGCCGCAACAATGGTGGCGGCAGGCGTGTTCCTTGTGGCGCGCGTTTATCCGTTGATGGGCGCTCATGCAGAAGGCGCTGCGGCCGAGACAGCCGCGCTCCAGGTTGTGACGTGGATCGGCGCCATCACCGCCGTGTTCGCCGCATCAATCGCCGTCGCGCAGAACGACATCAAACGCATCCTCGCATACTCCACGGTTTCACAACTCGGCTACATGATGCTGGGCTTGGGCGTCGGCGGCGTGGCGGTGGGAATGTTCCATCTCATCACCCAC
>CAYIOH010000877.1:0-1630 GCA_964364975.1 uncultured Bifidobacteriaceae bacterium | reverse complement strand
CACTCGCGGTGCGTCACTCGCTGCGGGCCCGGGGCTACGAAACCTTCCTCGACGTGCAGGACATTTCCGGCGGCGAGCGGCTGCCGCAATTGCTGGCGGGGATTGATCGCACACCCAGCTTCATATTGATCCTCTCCCGTGGCGCGCTGGACGACCGGAAAGAGGGTGAAGCCGACTGGATGCGCGAGGAAATTCTGCACGCGCTTGCCAAGAAAAAGAAGATCATCCCTGTAATCCTCCCAGGTTTCGCCTTTGGCGATGCGGCGAGATTGCCAAAGGCAATGGAGTCTCTCCCATCCCAGTGTGTCGAACACATTGATGGCCGCTGGGAAAATACAATTCGGCAAATTGAAAAGGAGCTCCGGTCAGGCAAAGCCGTCAAAACTGGCAGCGCTGACCCGACCGCCACTGGTGGTACCCTTGTTGATGAGAAGACTTCCTCCCGGTCCCGCTGGCCACTTCATCCCCATGATGAAAACGTTCAATTCACCGTTTTTCGCCCTCAGATCGTTATGCCGGGGAGGTGGTATCCACTTCTTGCCTTTGCTCATTTGAGCCGGCGACGTCCTGCTGCGCCGCCTGACGAACCGGACCCGCTTCAAGAAGTCAAACACCAAGCTCAACAGGCTCTCGGCGAGCAATTGAAGGAGTACTGTCCCGTTACGGATGACAGCACAGAGTCCGTTCCTGCCGAGGGAGAAATCACTTTCTTGCCCGAGATCCGCGGCATCGAATTCAATCCTCCACGCGCCACCTTCCGCTGGCTGGAAAGCGTGCATCGCCAAGATTTCCGACTGCGCGCTTCACCTGAACTTGATGGTCAAACGGCTCGCGGTAGGCTCACTGTGTTTCTGGGCAGGCGCATCATCGCCGATGTGTCCCTGACCATCCGCGTCGAAGTCCAGCCACAGCAGCCGGCCCGGGCAACCGAAGTGGTAAGCGCCAGACCTTACCGTAAAGTGTTCGCTTCCTACTCGCATAAGGACATGGACGTGGTTGAGGAATTCGAGCATTACGTTGCCGCGTTCGGGGACCAATACCTGCGCGACTGGAGCACGGTGCGCGCGGGCGAAGTATGGAGCGATCGGCTAGCCGAGATGATTCAGGATGCGGATATTTTCCAACTCTTTTGGTCGAGCAATTCGATGTCATCGAAGTTCGTGCAACAGGAATGGGAACATGCCCTTTCCTTGAACCGGTCGCATTTCGTGCGTCCCGTCTATTGGGAGGAACCGCTCCCCGAAGACAAGGTTCACGGCTTGCCACCCGAAGCGCTAAGTCGGCTCCATTTCCAGCGGATTGTTCGACACTCCACAAACTTGCACAAGGATGAGTCATTTCCCACAGGAAGTAGCAGCTGGGATTCACGTCAACAACTAGACGATGAAAAGCCCGCTGAACTAGGAAGCCTTAAAACAGGCCCGAGGCACGCTGTTCAGGAATCCGAGTCTGTTCCTAAGTCAGAGGTATCAGAGCGCGCAACAAAGGCCACTTCCGATGCGCCAAAGTTCAGATCGGATCGACGACGAGTGGCACGCAAACGCATGGTAGCACTCTTGTTAACCGTTCCGTTCGCCCTCGTCTTCGGGCTGTTTGCCCTGTGGCGCACGGGCGAGTGGGCGTTGGACCG
>CAYIOH010000876.1:0-1632 GCA_964364975.1 uncultured Bifidobacteriaceae bacterium | reverse complement strand
ACAATCGCGCGGAGCAATTGCTGGAAATGGTCGGCCTGAGCCAGACGCGGACGCGCGCGGTGGGCGAATTTTCCAAGGGCATGCAGCGCCGCATTGGCCTCGCGCAGGCGCTTATCAACGACCCCGACCTCGTCATCCTCGATGAGCCGACTTCCGGCCTCGACCCCATCGGCTGCCGCGAAATCAAGGACCTCATCCTCGCACTGGCGCGCCGCGGCAAGACGGTGATTTTGAGCAGCCACCTGCTGTCCGACGTGGAGGACGTTTGCGACCGCGTGGTCATTCTCTACGGCGGCAAAGTTCAGGCGATGGGAACGCTCAAGGAATTGCTGGCCACGCCCGATACGTTGCGCATCACGACGCCGGTGTTGCCGCGCGAGACGATGGAGCGCGTGCTGGAAATTCTCCGCAAGGACATGGCCACTGATAAGGTGCGCGTGGACAATCCGACACAAAACCTGGAAAGCTATTTCCTCGAAGTCGTGGAGAAAGCGAAGCGTGCGGCACAGGAAACCAGCGGCGCCCAATCCGGCGCAAGGGTCGCGGCTTATCTGCGCGGCGATGCCGAAGCCAAACCGACGACAGACAAAGTTTTGGAAAAGCTCACGTTGCCGCAAGCCGCGCCCGCGTCGCCAGTACCGGCGACGGAAGCGAAACCCGCGGTGGACGAGAAGAAGCTGGAAGCGTTGACAAAAGCCGAGCCGGCGCCCGTGCCGGGCAAATCGTCGCCCGCGACAGAAGAAAAGCCGGTGGATTTGTCGAAGGCGGACGAAAAATTATCATCGCTGCTCAACCCGAAAAAGTAGGAGACGACGTGAGGAGTCTCTAACTTTCAAGATGCAATGCCTGAGAACCACACAATGAGTTTGAGACTCCTCACGTCGTCTCCTACCGATAGGCTTTGAAATGCAACGCCTGCTCGCCATCGCCGGATTGACCTGGAAGGCCGCCTTCCGCTTCCGGTTGTTCATCGTCGTGGCCGTGTTGTTGCTCGCGGCGGTGGTGGGGTTGCCGATTCTGATCAAGGACGACGGCACAGCGCGTGGGTTTACACAGATTCTGCTGACTTACACGTTGAGCGTCATCGCCGCATTGCTGGGGTTGTCCACGCTGTGGCTCGCCTGCGGCACCTTGGCGCGCGACATTGAGGAGTGCCAAATGCAGGTCGTTGCGGTCAAACCGATCGCGCGCTGGCAAATCTGGCTGGGCAAATGGCTGGGCATCCTGTCGCTCAACGCGGCGTTGCTGGCGATTTCCGGCGCGGCAGTTTTTTTCCTGTTACAGTGGCGCGCGACGAGATTGCCGGAGGCTGAGCAAAAAATCCTGCGCAACGAAGTGCTCGTGGCGCGCGGTTCTGCGAAAGAACCGGTGTTGGACAAGGAACTGGAAGCGGAAACCAGCCGACGATTGAAGGCGGCGTTGGAAAAGGCGCAAACCACGGCGCTGGACGCCAAGCTGATGCGCCAGCAGATCAAGGAGTCTCTCAAAGCCGAGGTGCAGATCGTGGCACCAGGCTACTATCGTCCGTGGCGGATTGATCTGGGCTTTGCGAAGCATTTCCTCCGCGGACAGCCGCTTTTCCCGCGTGTGAAATTCAATGCGGCCCAGAAAAGTCCGACCGGAACGTTCGTC
>CAYIOH010000875.1:0-1633 GCA_964364975.1 uncultured Bifidobacteriaceae bacterium | reverse complement strand
TCCATATTGTGTTTCGATTAACCGGCCCGATGCCCGCGCAGAATCACGCTCGTCGAGAACAGCGAGAAACCGATGATCGAGAGGAAGAACAGCACGTCCCGCGAATCGAGGACGCCCTTTTGGAAGCCCTCGTAGTGCGTGATAACGCTGAACGAGGTGATGGTGTCCACGAACCACGGACTGGCCCAGCCTTCCAACATCCGGACTACCGGCGGAAAACCGGCGAGAATCAGGAACAAACAGGCAACCACAGAAATAATGAAGCTCACCACTTGCGTCCGCGTCATGGCCGAGGTGATGCAACTGATGGCAAGATACGCGCCAGCCATCAGCCAACTGCCGATGTACCCGGAAAGGATCACCCCGTTGTCCGGATGACCGAGGTAATTCACGGTAACGGCAACCGGAAACGTGAGCGCGAGGGCCAGCCCGAGAAACAACCACGAAGCCAGAAATTTTCCGACAATCGCCTGCCACGATGTGATGGGCATGGTGAGCAAGAGTTCCAACGTGCCCACACGCCGCTCCTCCGCCCAAAGTCTCATGCCGACCGCCGGCACGAGGAACAAATAGAACCACGGATGCCAGTCAAAAAATGGCCGCACGAGTGAGGCTTCACCGCGCTCGAAAAATCCCCCGACCATGAAGGTGAAAAAACCGCACAGCAGCAGGAAAATGACAATGAACACATACGCCAGCGGCGACGTGAAATACGCGCCCAATTCGCGCTTGGCGATGGTCTTGATGTTGGCCCAGGCGTTCATTTCGTTCTCTCCTTGGCCGTGTCCGGCATCGTGATACTGCGGAAAACCTCGTCGAGCCGGCCATCTTCGGTTTGCAATTGTTCAATCTGCCAGCCGTGCGCCGCTTCGCCGATGGCCCGCGCCAGCTCGCAGTTCGCTCCGGCGTTGGCTTTCGGGAAAACGCTCACCCTCACACGCCCCGCTTTCTCTTCCACCACGCTGACGCGGTTGACGAACGGAACCTGGTAAAGCTTCGCGGTGACGGCGGGAGCGGCGACGCCTTTCACACACAACGTCACCGCGCCGGCCCACTCGGATTTGCGCCGCAATTCCTGCGGGGTGCCATTGGCGACAATCTTGCCCCGATCAATGATGATCGCCCGCGAACACGCGGCGTCCACTTCTTCGAGAATGTGCGTCGAGAAGATGATCGCCTTCTTCTCGCCCATGCGGCGGATCAGGCTGCGCACCTCGTGCTTCTGGTTTGGGTCAAGGCCGTCCGTCGGCTCGTCGAGCACGAGCACGTCCGGGTCGTGGATGATGGATTGCGCGAAGCACGTGCGGTGGCGATAACCCTTCGAGAGCGTCTCGACGCTTTGATGCAGGACGGTTGTGAGGAAACACATTTCCACCGCGCGACCGACGGCCTTCTTCTTCGCGTCACCGCGCAGCCCGCGGATTTCCGCCGCGAAATTCAGGAAGCCATACACCGTCATATCCGTGTAGGCCGGGGCGTTTTCAGGCAGATAGCCGATGAGTCGTTTGGCGGGAATGGGATTCTCCGCCACATCGAATCCGCCCACCGAAACCCGGCCGCCCGAGGGCGGAATGAAACCGGTGATCATGCGCATGGTGGTGGACTTGCCTGCGCCGTTGGGGCCGAGAAAGCC
>CAYIOH010000874.1:0-1633 GCA_964364975.1 uncultured Bifidobacteriaceae bacterium | reverse complement strand
CGCCGATGGTCTGCGGCCAGAGGCAGAAGGTGCATTGCGCCGGGCAACCGCGCCCGGTGTACATGCTGATGTAGGGGTGCAGGAGGTAGCCGATGAAATATTTTTCGATCTGGAGGTCGCGCTTGTAAACGTCCGCCACCCAGGGGAGCGTATCCATGTTCTGGATCATCTCGCGCTCGGGGTTGTGTTTGATCTTGCCGTCGGTGTCTTTGTAGGAAAGCCCGGCGATGGTTTCGAGCGGACGGTCTTCGGCGACTTCCTTGCAGGTGAAATCGAATTCCTTGCGGCCCACCCAGTCAATCGCGGGCGACGCCTTGAGTGTTTCGGTGGGCAACACCATCGTGTGCGCGCCGACAAAACCGATTTTCGTGCCCGGCTTCTGCGCCTTGATGGCCTCGGCGACTTTGCAATCGTTCTTCAGCGACGGCGTGCTGGTGTTGATTATGACGTGGTCGTAGTCCTTCGCGATGGCGAGGCACTTGGCGAGGTCCACGTCGTGCGGCGGGCAATCGAGCAGGCGCGAGTTGGGCGTGAGCGCGGCGGGTTGCGCGAGCCACGTCGGATACCAATAGCTGGTGACTTCGCGCCGTGCCTGATAGCGCGCGCCCGCGCCGCCGTCGAAGCCGTCGAAACTGGGAGGGGAGAGATAAAGGGTTTTGCTCATGGATTAATTGCGTTCCGAAATAAGTGATGAGTGAATCAACTTATTCCGCCTTCTTCGTCTCGGCGATCTTCGCCAGCAATTCGTCGCGTTGCGACGTGTCGCCGTTGCCTCCGCAGAATGTGCCGACGTGAGCTTCGTGATGATGCGGTTCTTCTTAGCGCGAGAAGGCGGCTTGCGCTCCGTTCATCGCGGCGCGTGGGCTGTTGATCGCGACCTTGGCTTCGGCAAGATGGCCTTTGCCGATGGTCACGCCGTTGAAGGCGCGTTTCGTCAGTTCACCGTTGGCGGGATACGGCTTCGGTTTCGCGCCGAAGTTGTATTTGAAGTTCTTCCAGTTGTCGCCGCGCTGATAATTCGTGCCGAGCGCGCCGCTGGGATCGTAGCCGCAGTGGACCATGCAATTCTCGCAGCGCGGGTCACGGGCGACGCCGTCCACGACGCCGTATTTGTCCCACTGGACCTTGGCGAGCATTTCGTGGTAGCCGTCGTAATGGCCGTCGGTCATCAGGTAGCAAGGCGCCTTCCAGCCTTTGACGTTGTAGGTCGGAATCGCCCACGCCGTGCAGGTCAACTCGCGTTTGCCGGCGAGGAATTCCTGATACACGGGCGTGCCGAAAATGGTGAACTTCTCGCCCCATTCCTGAATCTTTGCGAACTTCTGGCGCGTCATCTTGCGCGTGAGGAAGAAATCCTCCGGCTGCTTGCCGAGGCGCTTGACCATGTCCTTCTTGGCGGCGTCGTATTCGTAGCCGGGCGAAATCGTGTGGCCGTCCACGTCCAGCGAACTGAGGAACTTGAACATGTCATCCAACTCCTGCACGTCCGTCTCCTTGTAAACCGTCGTGTTCGTCGCCGTCTGGAAGCCGAGAATCTTTGCCATCTTGATGGCGGCGACACATTCCTTGAATACCCCCTCGCGCTCGACGATGAGGTCGTGCGTGAATTCCAGTCCGTCCACGTGGACGTTCC
>CAYIOH010000873.1:0-1644 GCA_964364975.1 uncultured Bifidobacteriaceae bacterium | reverse complement strand
CGTCATGCCGAATTCCAGATTCGTCGGGTGGCCAACGACCGCGGCATCCTCTTTCACATGCGACGTCAACTCCCGGACGGCCAGTTGCTCTTCCTGGTGAACACCAGCATCGAGTCGCCTTCGGCAGGTGAATTCGTTTCCACGCTCAAGGGAATCGAACAGTGGGAGGCTTACACCGGCAAAACACAACCGTATCCCTTTAGCGCAACGGCGTCTGGTGTCAGCGCGGGCTTCAAACTGCCGCCGTCCGGCAGCTTGCTGCTCTTCCTCTCAGACAAACCTGGCAAACCCGCCCCGTCAGTGAGCGAAGTCGCCACGGTCTTGCAGCCTGATGGAGCGCCGATTATCCGCCGCGTCGAACCGAACGTCCTCACGCTCGACTACGTGGACATCACCGCCGGCGGCGAGACGAAGACGAATGTTTATTTCTACGGCGCGAGCCAGTTCGCGTTTCAGAAAAACGGGCTGCCGCGCAATCCGTGGGACAGCGCCGTGCAATTCAAGGACGAATTGATCACGAAGAACTTCGCGCCCGACAGCGGTTTCACCGCCAGTTACAAATTCACCATCGCGAGCAGGGTGCCCAAAAACCTCTCCATCGTGATCGAGCGCCCTGACCTCTACACGATCACGTGCAACGGAAAATCCGTGAAGGCCAAACCCGGCGACTGGTGGCTGGACAAGGCGTTCGGCAAAATTCCGCTCGCGGCGGTGGCGCACCCGGGCGACAACATCGTCACGATCAATGCTTCGCCATTCACGATTTACCACGAACTCGAACCCGCCTACCTGCTCGGTGATTTCACGCTCAAGCCCGGCGAGCTTGGCTTCGTCATCACGGCGGACAAACCGCTCGAATTAGGCAAGTGGAAGGAGCAAGGGCATCCATTCTACAGCGCGGGCGTCGCCTACCGCCAACGCTTCGACCTCAAGAAACCGGACGGCAAATACGTCGTCGCCCTGCCGCAGTGGCTTGGCAGCGTGGCGAAAGTTTCCGTGAATGGCAAACTGGCGGGCTACATTGACGCGCCGCCGTGGGAGTGCGACGTGACCCAACGCATCAAGCGCGGCGAGAATTCGGTTGAGGTTGTCGTGATCGGCACGTTGAAAAACACCCTCGGACCGCATCACGGCAAGCCGGCGCTCGGCGCCGCCTGGCCCAGCGCATTTCACATTGGACCGAACCCCGGTCCGCCGCCTGGCGATGGGTACTCCACCGTCGGCTACGGGTTGTTTGAACCGTTTGTGTTGCGGCAGGTCCGTTGATCCGATTTGTCAGTCAGTTCGTTGCAGTTGTACCAGCCTGCCGATCAGAGGTATCATTTAGATGGGTTCGCCATGAAGACAACCTTGATGATCCCGTTAAGCCTCGCGCTGGGCGCCGCCTTCTGTGTCTGCGCGACCTCCGTGAAGGCCGCGACGCCGGCCACCGACATCACCGTCGCCGCGTATTACTTTCCGAACTATCATCCCACCGACCCGCGCAACGCCAAGGCGCACGGCACGGGCTGGAGCGAGTGGGAAATCGTCAAGGCCGCCCGCCCGCGCTTCCCCGGCCATCAGCAGCCCAAGGTTCCACTGTGGGGCTATACCGACTAATCCGATCCGAAAGCGATGGAGCAAAAGCTCGCCGCCGCCGCCGAC
>CAYIOH010000872.1:0-1646 GCA_964364975.1 uncultured Bifidobacteriaceae bacterium | reverse complement strand
GGGTGTCATGAAAAGAATCGGAGCCATCATCGTCGGTCTTGCGTGCCTGAGCGCGGCAGCCCATGCCGTTGCGCCCGCGTACAGCGAACTCAACGACGACTTGTTCAAGGGCGTCAAAAAGGAAATGAACGAAGCGAAAGCGACCAAGGTGGGTTATAACCCCATAAAAGATCCGAACGCGGGCAAGCCCAGCCAGGCTCTCGAATGGGTTTCTATCCCTGGTGGAGAGTTCACGTTGGGCACTTCCGACTTCGATGACGCCAAGCCTATAGCCGACAAGATCTACACCATCAAGACCTTTGACATGTCCAAGACCTTGGTCACGGTGGAGCAATACGCCGAATGCGTGGTCAAAGGAGGTTGCACGAAGCCAGGTACCGGTAAATATTGCAACTCAGACAAACCGGGGCGACAGCTTCATCCGGTCAACTGCGTGGATTGGGACCAAGCGAACCAGTACGCCAAGTTCAAAAACGCGAGACTTCCCAGCGAGTCCGAGTATGAGTATGCGGCGACGAGCGGGGGCAAGAATCAGAAGTATCCTTGGGGCAACGAGGATGCGACTTGCGACAAGGCCGTGATGTACGGCAAGGGCGACTACGGCTGCGGCAGTGGGACAACGATGCCGGTGTGCTCGAAGGCCGCGGGCAACACGGCGCAAGGTCTGTGCGATATGGTCGGCAACGTCTGGCAGTGGGTACAGGACAAGTATCAGAACTCATATGCCAATACGCCTCTGGACGGCAGCGCGGCGGAAGGTACGGGCTCCAACCGGGTGTTGCGTGGCGGTTCCTTCAGCAACGAGGACGCCGGCTACCTGCGGGCCGATTTCCGCAGCTACTACGCCCCGCAGGATCGTAGCGACGGCATCGGGTTTCGTCTCGCGAGGTCAAGCCGTTGACACTTGGGCCTTTGGACACTTGGCCCTTGGACGTAAATTTGTTGTCGTAAATTCGTTTGCGCAGGGAGCGAGCCGGGCGCGCGCGTAAGCCGCGCCCGGCGAGCGAGCGGAGCAGGGCACGTCAACCGAAAACTCGCGAGAGAAGCTGATCTTAGGGTTGCCAACGGAAACTCTGTAGATGATTTTGGAATTCGAATGGGACTCAAAAAAAGGGGAAGCCAATCTCTCCAAACATGGCATATCCTTTCACGAGGCATTGACCGTTTTTCGCGATCCCTTGGCCTGGATTTTCGACGACGAGGATCATTCCATTGAGGAACAGCGGGAGATCGTGATCGGGCAGTCGGCCAAGGCGAGATTGCTCTTGGTCTGTTTCACCGCCCGCACAGACCGGGTTCGGATATTCAGCGCTAGAAAGGTGACTCGCAGAGAACGAGGGGACTATGAAGAAAACGTCAAATCGTAGAATCGGCGCGGCGCCCAAACGCGGAGAAATGCGAAAGGAATACCGTTTCGATTACCGCAAGGCTCGCCCAAATCGCTTCGCGCCCCTCTTGAAGGGCAGAACTGTGGCGGTCGTGTTGGATGCGGACGTCGCCTCCGTATTTCGCTCGCCCGAATCGGTCAATACCCTGCTTCGATCGGTTATTCGTTCCCTGCCGCGTTAGCGGCGCGGAAAAAATGAAGCTCAAGATTTTCACCCTGCGCTTGAACCCGGCCACGGGACTTTTCGATGAAGGCGAGC
>CAYIOH010000871.1:0-1649 GCA_964364975.1 uncultured Bifidobacteriaceae bacterium | reverse complement strand
ACCCTGCGACACCAGCCGAACGGGCAACGGTCATTCAGAATCAACTGACTGAACTTCGCCAACGCCCGATGCAAGTTGTTGGGCGCGGGCTTTCAATTCCTCCGGATGTTCGTGCGGCACTCACTGACCGCGAAACCGCGTTGAAGGAACAGTTGGCTCAACTCAAGCCGCCCAAACCAACGGCACTCTTACCGAAGGACTTAGGGCAGCCTATCACCGACGCCCTGACGATTGAGGTGGGTCAGCACCCAGGTGCCACACCAGCTGGCGTCATGGCTGGACTAGAGAGCCCGGATCCGGCTGCGCGCCGCATGGCTGGCGACATCCTTCAAAAAGCACAGCAACGCGCTCGACAAACTGCGCTGGTTCAACTCAAAGCCGAGGAACAAATCAAGGCGCAAGCACAAGCCGATGCCCTCATGCTGACGGAACCTGCGAAAGCTCGCGCGGTCGTTCAGGCCCAAGAGTTTGCGCAGTTGGGGCCAAAGGCCCTTGATTACATTGATCCCAAGACGCTGCAACCTCCGCCGTCTGCCATGACCGTGGCTGACGCAAATCGTGCAGTTACCGACAAGCGGTTGCTTTTGATGCCCCGGGGCGCGCTGGGACACCAAGGGATTCGTGAACTGACCGATGCCGTGCAACTGGCGTATGACGCGGAACGCTTGGGCAAAAAGATTTTCACGTCGAATAACTTTGTGTTATTGCAACAAGGGAAACTGGCGCTGGGCTATTTCTTCCAGACGAATCCAGACGCTGTGGTGTTCCGCGACATGATGAAAGGTCGCATGTTCCGGCTGGCTCGCGGACTAGGCAGCGACTCGCGCATCTCCGACATGGACGCAGAGATCGTCACCTCCGCTATCCCCGGACTGGCGGATTTAAAGGCGAAACGCGATGTGTTTGAGAAGCAGATGGCCGAGATCAAGGAAGTCATGATTGGTGGACTCAAGCGGTATCTGGCGCTTCCACCAGATGCCGAAATCCCGGCACTTGATGCCATGCAACGACGTGCTATTCCTGGGACGCAGCAAGAATCAGATGCCGCACTATTAAAACGCATCCTGGAAACTGAGGGTAAGCGTGGCCGATGAGATCCTGACACCCGACGAGATCGCTCGTCTGGATGCCCTGGACGCTCAAGGACGGTTGCCTGCTGCTGGAAAGGCGGCGCTTGAACGCCTCCGAGGCGGAACTGTTGCGGGATTGCCAGCTCCGGCTCCAGCCGCCCCGCCCAGTTTTCGGCAAAGTTGGGCCAGTGGCGCGCAGGCCCTCCAGGCGCCGATCAAGGCGACCGTTGGCGGTGTCACCGGGCAAGTCTTGCATTCGCTGATGCCTGAAACGGTACGGCAAGGCCCGTCCGCCTTCTTCTCGCCGCCGCCCGAAGGATCCTTGGCGGCCAGAACTGGCGAAGCGGCCGGCGGCTTGGCTGGCAATCTCGTGTTTCCGGACACGCCCGAAGGAGCCGCTCTCAATGCGCTCCTTGTGCTGCCTGGAATTGGTCAACTGGGTATGATGCCGCGTGCGGTCCAAGCGGCGTCTCGTGTCGCTGGGGCTCCGACCCAAACGCTGGCGCGCCAAGCCTTGACGCTTCCGGCGGTTGGAGGAATGACCGCTGGCCTAACAGGCGGAGACTGGCGCATCGGCGC
>CAYIOH010000870.1:0-1654 GCA_964364975.1 uncultured Bifidobacteriaceae bacterium | reverse complement strand
ACCGACCCAACGGTGTACCGGAATTGATGCGGAGTAGGTATTAAGGATTAGGTGTTAGTACTACTATGTCATTTTTTAACTTGCCAGCGAGGCTATTTTTTGCTATCTTGGTAAACGAGTTTATTATCGTTCACAGATAGGAGAAATAGCCCGATGTGTATGTCCACTTTCAAGTTAGAGCCGGCCGACCTCGCAGGCGCTGGACAGCAGTTGATTGATTTTCACGAAGAGTATGCTCCCCTGTTCCGGCTGTCAAAGGCAACTCAATGGGGTCTGGTTTACATGCAAAGCCAGTTGACTTGCCTAAAACATGGCAACATCGCTCAGTTATCCCAAACGACTGAAGAGGGAAATCATCAAAATATGCAAAATTTTATCTCCAACAGTCCCTGGGACGATACCGTTATCATTGAAAAAATCCAGCAAGATGTCTACGAACTGATCGGCGACGAGGTGAATGGCGCTCTAATCTTGGATGAAAGCGGCATTCCCAAAAAAGGGAAGATGTCTGTTGGTGTCGCTCGCCAATATTGTGGTGCAACAGGCAAAGTTGAGAACTGCCAAGTTGGAGTTTTTCTCGCCTACGCTCATGATGGCTTGACTACCCTTATTGACCGGCGCTTTCCTCTGCCTGAAGCATGGATGAATGACGCTTTCCGTCGGCAAAAATGTGGTGTTCCAGACGCTGTCCACTTCCAGAAAAAATCGGAGTTAGGATTGGAGATGATTCAGGCGGCTGTCGGAAACGGCATCCGCTTTGGCTTTGTCGGTTGTGACTCGCACTACGGCGAGCAGCCGGATTTTCTGGATGCGCTCTCTTTGGACGGCATCATCTATGTCGCTTTCATCCCATGCGATACCCGAGTTTGGTTAGACCTCCCTGATGTTGCAGTTTGTAAGAATTCGTCGAATCGTGGACGTAAACCGATGAAGCCCCGTCCGTCTCATCCATCCAAGGAGGTTCGCCAAATAGCGGCGGAGTTGCCTTCGGAGCAATGGGAAACTATCACCGTGCGCGCTGGCGAAAAGGGGCCCCTCAGATGGCAGTTTGCCGCGCTGCGTGTGTTCGTGTCCCGTGACGGGATGCCAAATCGCCAAGAAGGGTTAATCCTTAGGAAGTCGTTGAATGGGAATGACATCAAATACGCCTTTTCAAACGCGAAAGCGGAAACACCACTTTCGGTGCATGCGGCCCGAATGAGTTGTCGCTATTGGGTAGAAAGAGCCTTGCAAAACGGGAAATCACAAGCGAAGTTAGACGAGTATATGGTCCGCTCATGGCGTAGCTGGCACCACCATCTGACGATGACTCTGCTAGCGATGCTGTTCTTAATTTTGTTGCAAGTGACTCTCAAAGAACGCGCTCCCAGATTGAGCATCGACGACGCACGTGAGATTTTAGAGTTTGTGTTGCCACGAAAAAAGTTAGCACTTGAAGAAGCAGTGGAATACATTCGACAAAAACACCTCCAGCGTGACGCCGCCAGATGCTCTCATGCCAAAAAACATTGTTGAGAGAAAAAATGACATAGTAGTACTAAGTGGTTCATTTCATAAGTCCGTATCAGGTCAGATCCTTCCGAAGGTTTCAAACCTTCGGAAGGTTAAGTGAATCCGAAACCCTAGCCGAAATTAAGAAATCGACCACTAAGGC
>CAYIOH010000869.1:1462-1665 GCA_964364975.1 uncultured Bifidobacteriaceae bacterium | reverse complement strand
CAGGTGCCGCAGGCGATGATCGGCAAGGGCGCATTTCAGGAAACGGATTTCTTCGGCCTGACGCTGCCGATCGTGAAGCACAGCTATCTCATCACGGACATCAACGATATTCCGCGCATCGTGAAGGAGGCGTTTTACATCGCGCAAACCGGGCGGCCCGGCCCGGTGGTGATTGATCTGCCCAAAAACATTCAACAGGCACG
>CAYIOH010000869.1:0-1452 GCA_964364975.1 uncultured Bifidobacteriaceae bacterium | reverse complement strand
AGCCGGTGTTCCCAACCGAAGTGAACATTCGCGGCTACAATCCGTTTCCAAAGGCGAACGACCTCGAGTTGAACGAAATCATCGGGCTGATCGAGAAGTCCGAGCGGCCCGTGCTCTACGTGGGCGGCGGCATCATCACGGGAAATGCGTCGGCGGAATTGCGCGAATTTGTGGAAGCGACGCAAATTCCAGTGACCAGCACGATCATGGGTTGCGGCGCGTTTCCGGAAACACACCCGCTGTCGCTGCGCTGGCTGGGGATGCACGGCTCGGCCTACGCGAACTGGGCGGTGAACGGCGAATACGAGTTGCGGAAAACTTACAACGACCCGATGAAGCGCATCGCGCCCGGCGCGGACTTGCTGCTCGCGTTCGGCGTGCGCTTTGATGACCGCGTCACGGGCAAGGTGGACAAGTTCTGCGAGGGTGGGACGATTGTTCACATTGACATTGATCCGTCGGAGATCAACAAGAACAAGCCCGCGAACCTGCCGATTGTCAGCGACGTGAAGTATGCGATTGGCCGCTTGAACGATATGCTGCGAAAGCGTTCGCTTCAGAAAAAATTCACCAAGTGGCATGAGCAGGTCGCCGCATGGAAAAAGCGCGCGCCGTTCGGCTATTGCGTGACCGACGAAGTGATGAAGTCGCAGCACATGAAGGATCATCTCAAGGGCAAGGAGAGCGAGGTCATTCTCCCGCAAATGGCGGTTGAGATACTTTACGAGTTGAGCAAGGGCGAGGCAATTGTGACCACCGGCGTGGGGCAGCATCAGATGTGGACGGCGCAGTATTACAAGTGCGACCGACCGCGCCAGTTGCTCACCAGCGCCGGCCTGGGCGCGATGGGCTACGGCTATCCCGCCGCGCTCGGCGCGAAGGTCGCGTGCCCGGACCGGCAGGTCGTGGATGTTGACGGCGACGGCTCATTCCTGATGAACGTGCAGGAACTGGCCACGGCGCACATCGAGCACATCGCCGCCAAGGTGATCATCCTGAACAACCAGCATCTCGGCATGGTGATGCAATGGGAGGATAAATTCTTCCAGGGAAACCGCGGCCACACCTATCTCGGTGATCCGGAGAACCGGAAGCAAATTTACCCGGATTACGTTGCCGTGTGCAACAGCTTCAACGTGAAATGCGAGCGGGTGATGTACAAGAAAGACCTGCGCGCCGCGATGCAACGCATGTTGGACGCCAACGAACCTTACGTGCTGGACGTGATCGTGCCCTACACCGAACACGTGCTGCCGTTCATCCCGGCGGGCAAGACGGTGGCGGACATGATCTGGAAGGCGTAAGGATCGCGGGCTTCAGCCCGCTTCAACGCACGAATGACGAAGACGTTTGGATTTTTCTGGACGCCTCTGGTGTGCGGACGGTGAAGCGGCGTAAAGAGCCTGTGTGAAAAATCGGGTGGCGTTTCATACGGGGGCCAAAGCCGACCGG
>CAYIOH010000868.1:0-1667 GCA_964364975.1 uncultured Bifidobacteriaceae bacterium | reverse complement strand
CGCGAACGACCGCTGCAACGGTTTCAGCGACCAGCACGCGATGTTGCAGACGGAACGGGTCCGGTTCTCCCAGTGACTGGCGCACCGCTGAATAGCGCGCACAGGATCGCTCATAGGCCCAGACGAATACATCTCGCAGCAACTCCATGCGATTCAATTCGTACACCCCAAGAATGCCGTCGACATAAGCTCGTTCGGGAACATCCACAAACGACAATGGACACAAATTCCGGCGCATGAGCGGCAAGTTCGCCGCGAGGCGCGAGACGCGCTTATTCACGTCCTCGAATGGCTGCAAATAAGGCAGATGGACCATGGCGAAAAAGGCCTGCTCGAACGGATCTTGAATCGCTGTGGCGGTATCGAGGAATTTCTGGAAACATTCTTCGATCAGTTGCGGCACTTCCAATGGGTGATAGACCGACTTTGCGACTCCAACCGGAACGCTGCGCAGGCGTCCGCATGCCTGCGGATCAAGCAGGTTGTCGGACAGCAAAGCATGCAGATTGAGAATCGTGTAACGATTGAAGCCTATCTCCGGCGCCTGATCGGCCAGCAACTCGATTGCTGCCTTGTGATTCAGGATCATTTGCGCTTCTTTGGCGTCCTTGCCTTCGGCGGACTCTCCCAATTCCAGCAAACGCTCCGTTTCCAGCAGCGAGTAGGTGTTGCCTTCCAGGCGGCTGGAGTTCCAGGACAGATCAATCATCAGCCGGCTGAAAATTTGCCGGACATAGGTTCCGGCCGGAAGCTGCTCGCCGTCGGGCGAGCGTCCTGATTCAAGCAGACGTTGCCGGGTTTCGGCTGGAAGGTAGAAGGTGTCGTTGGGGCGATAGCCATCAAGAAACGTCCGCTCGTAGCCAACCGGACGGCGGCGCTGGATCGGCTCGCGCACGGCCCGTTTGATGACCTCTGCCTCGGATGAAATCGGGACGTAGGCTTCACCGTAAGCTTCCAACTTGGGAGCGGGAAGGACAGCGTGAAATTCGGCCGTGGCTGCAGGCAACCGATAGCGGCTCGCCCGGCCGCGTCCCTCGGCGATCAAGCGCTTCTCTGCGACGAGCCATGCCAGACGACGCTGCAAAGTTCGATGCGGCAGGGCAAGCGGCAGCGCCCCCCTGATCTCCTCGATGGAACCGCCCCCCGGAAATTGAGCCACTGCGCTCAGAACTGCGTCGCGTTCATTGCCGGAGATCTGTTTTGGCATGGAAACCCTTTTTGTGGCGCGATTACAATTATCGTGCCACAAAGAATAGGTTATGGCGCGGTAACTCATTATCGCGCCATATTAAGTGGCGCGCAAGTGTTTTTCGCGCCACTATAGCCCGTCTGCGATAATCCGCCAAACTTCGGCGGATATGCGATGGCGAACCTCGAGAAAACCAACATCGGCACCAGGCAGCCTCGGCTCACAGTTGCCGAAGAGTGGGTCGGCGGGCGCAGGCTCATGCCGTCCTACGTCATGGAAGACAAGCCCTACCGCCCCGAGCTGGTCATGTGGCTCGACGTCACAAACGACCTCATCCTCGCCTCGGAGGCGCTGAAGCCGGGCGAGCCTCTGAGCGTCGAAGCAGCGTTGCTCGCTTCGGCCATGAAAACGCCGATGGCCGGCAAGCCAAGGAGTCCCAGCAGTATCCGGGTCGCCGATTCCGCGCTCGCCGCGCTTT
>CAYIOH010000867.1:0-1674 GCA_964364975.1 uncultured Bifidobacteriaceae bacterium | reverse complement strand
CCAGCTCTCCGAGATTGCGATCGCCGACTCCGTGGCGTTCACCGGCCTGGTCAAGCAGGCCCAGGACGCGCTGAAGGCCAAGGCCGCCGCCAAGGCATAAGCGGATAACTCAAAACGCGGGCCGCTTGGAGGCTCGCCTTCTGGTCGAAGACCATTTTTCTGAAGGACGGGCCTCCCCACGGAGTCCCGTCCGTTTTTTGCCACGGATCACACGGATTAACACAGATGATTTACCCTCGCCAGTCATTCTGAGCGCAGCGAAGCAGCGGTGTTTACTGGGCAAGGACAAAGTGGGGGTCGGCGAGGAGCCGGTTGAGCACATGCAGCATTTTCCGCATCACCGCGACGAGCGCGACCATGGGGAGTTTGCCGGCCGCGAGCAGTCGTTCGTAGAAGGTGCGCAAGATCGGGTTGTGCTGGGTGGCGGCGACGGCCGCCATGTAGAGCACGGTCCGCACGACGGCGCGCCCACCGCGCACCTGACGCTTGCGCTGGCTTTTGCCACTGTCGCAGGCGAACGGAGCGACGCCGATCAGGGCGGAGAGCTGCGGCGACTCGATCTCGCCCAGCTCGGGCACATAGGCGAGCAGGGTGGCGGCCAGGACCGGTCCGGCGCCTTTGAGTTCGCGCAGCCGGGCGGCCTTGCGCCGGAGGGTGTCGTCGTGGTCGATGTGCGCCTCGATCAGGCGGTCGGATTCCTCCAACTCCTTTTGCAGAAACTCGACCTGCCCTTGCAAGCGCACCCGCAAGAGCGGGCCGGCCAGCTCCAGCCGGTTGCGCACGGCGACGAGCTGGTCGCTGACCAGGCGGCGGTAGTCGAGCAGTTCGCGCAGCGCGATGGCCGCCGGATCCATCGGCGCGTGCAAGCGGGGCTGGACCTTCCGGCCGAAGCGTCGCAGCAGCGCGGCGTCCAGCCGGTCGGTCTTGGCCAGCAGGCCCTCGGCGTGGGCAAAGGCGCGCACGCGGCCGGGGTTGGCCACACAGACCTCGATTTTGGCCAGCAGGAACGCGGCGACCACGGCGCGCTCGTAGCCGCCGGTGGCCTCACAGACGACGCGGGGTTGGGGGAGGCGTTGGAGTTGAGCGAGCAGGCGGTGGTGGCCGGCGGTGGTGTTGGGCACGTGGTGACAGCGGATGCCGTCCACGGTGTATTCGAGCCGGTCCTTGGCGATGTCCTGGCCGACGTAGGTGGCTTCAGGGGTGGGTTTGGTTGTCTTCATCTTGCAATGCGAGCTCACAGGCTCAGGCAGCGGTTCAAGTTTAACCAGGTCTGGAACCGGGGCCCAGGGCTTCGCTGCGAGGTCGAGCCTCGTGAATCCAAACGGCCTGCCGATCCCAGCGCCGCCCCGACGGCCAGTCGGCGCGGCGTCCCGGTGGTTGCACTCCAGACCTCGCGGCCGCGCAGTGCAATCCCGCCCAAGCCGGCTTCCTCCGACGAGCTTTGGGCCCATTCTCGGAAGCCGTCTTGGGCTTTGCCTTCTCCTCGTTCTTCCATCTGGTTGAACATACAAGAATCCAGTTCCTTGCCCCCGAATCCTTCTTCCGCAGGCGGGTTGACACGGACGCCGCGGAACATCTAGCGTGTTTTCAACATGACACTGCAGCCGGGCCCCACTCTGCCGACGATGAAAGTCGCGCGCAATGCCACGCCTGCGGTTTTCATGCTGTAACTCC
>CAYIOH010000866.1:0-1680 GCA_964364975.1 uncultured Bifidobacteriaceae bacterium | reverse complement strand
TTAGATTCATGGCGCCAGTCTCAACCTCAATGCCGCCGGCTTCCGGAGGCGGTGTGGGCGTCGGCGACGACCCTGGCCAGCACCCAGGGCGTGGGTGGCGTCGCCCGAACCCTGCGACTGGACTACACGAAGCTGCAGCAGCGGGCCACTCGGGCGCCGGGTGTCTGCGTCAGAACCACCCCGCCCCCGGCCTTTGTGGAACTGCAACTAAAAGGGGTCAGACCAGAATGGCACTTAGTTAAGACCTAAAACTTTCTTGCCGAGGCGCTTGCGACGCTGGGTATCGGGCAGAGTTCCAAACAGAATCTGGCGGGATATTTTTTCCATTTCTGTAACGGTCTTCCAGAGTCTGCGCTCATTTTCTACGGCTTGCTTGAGGAATTGAAACTGTTGTTGGCTCAGGGAAATGGTAATGGTTTTGCGAGCCACCTTGCGGGTCCACTGGTAACCACTGCGGCGTGGCTTGAGCGTCGAGCGATCCAGAACCGAGCCTTGGCTGATGTAACCGGTTGAGGCCAGGGTTTTGCGCAGGCGGTCGTATTGGCGTTCCAGGGCGGCTAGGGCGGAGGCAGTTTTTTTCACGGCGATGATTTTAAGCTGGATGTCAAGAAGTGACAAGTATATATACTTGTCACATGATAACCACGCCTTTCTTCCCGGCCTGGCGCGCCCGCCTCGCCGCCCTCGGCCAGCGCGTCCAGCGCCTCCGCCAGCAAAGCCTCCTCCACCTCGAACAACTCTTCGGCGACCTCATCCCGCCCTGGCTTTTGTCCCAGGCCGACGAGGGTGCCAACAGCCGAGAGCGCGTTTACAGCCTCCGTCGCACCTTCTGGGGCTTTCTTCATCAAGTGCTCAATCCCGGCTGCCCTTGCCGCGAAGTGGTCCGGCAAATCCAAGCCCTCTTTTGCCTCCACCACCTTGGCCGCGTCGATGAAGGCAACGGCGGCTACTGCCAAGCCCGTCTCCGCCTGCCCCTGGACATCCTCCAACGCCTTCGCCACGCCGTCGCCGCTCGTGCCGATAAGCTCTTGCCGCAGGCCCAACAACTCTGGTATGGCCTGCGACCGAAGGTCATTGACGGCACCACCGTCACGCTGCCCGACACTCCCAAAAACCAGCGAGCTTATCCTCAGTCCGGCTCCCAAAAGCCCGGCTGCGGTTTTCCGTTACTGAAGATCGTCGGCATCTTCAGTCTCAGCAGCGGCGTCTTGCTTGACTACATCAAAGGCAACAAACACCAGCATGAACTGGCCTTGCTGCAGAAACTGCTGGACCAGTTCAAGCCCCGTGACCTGGCCATCGCCGACCGCGGCTTCAGCAGTTACGTCCTGATCGCCTTGCTACTGTTGCGCGGAGTCAGCAGTCTCTTTCGCCTGCACCAGGCGCGGACTGCGGACTTGCGCAAAGGCAAACGCCTGGGCAAAAACGACCGGCTTTTCACTTGGTGCAAGCCGCAGCAGAAACCGCGTTATCTGCCCAAGTCCCTGTGGAAACTCATCCCGACGGAACTATCGGTGCGCGTGCTGCGCTTTCAACTCCAAGTGCCCGGCTTTCGCCCCGAATCGGTTACCCTGGTGACCACCCTGATTGATGCCCAGGCTTATCCGGCCGAGGAATTGGCCCGCCTGTATGCGCGGCGCTGGCGGATGGAACTGTGGTTTCGCAACATCAAGACCAGCA
>CAYIOH010000865.1:0-1682 GCA_964364975.1 uncultured Bifidobacteriaceae bacterium | reverse complement strand
TGGCCTCTTCGCAACGCCAAGGCCTCCTACATTCTTGGAGACTATCTTGGCACAATTGCAACATGCGGGATGGTGTGCGAAATGCTAACGCTTCTCGTATTCGAAATCTCAGACACCTCTGCTATTAACAAAGAGCCGACTGCAAAGAACCGTACCGGATTCGTGAACAGATTACTCATGCTTTTCAAGAAGCTCAACCCGAGAGTTCAGTTCTCTAAATTAAAGAATACTCTGCCTCGTGATAGTGGCAGCTTCGAAGAACTGGGTCAGAAGCCGAGGGTGAAAATCCTCAGGTCCCACAATCTGATTGATGACACCCTGAAATCGGCCCTTGATACTGTCAGAGATAAGAGGCGTCTCTATCTTCATTTCTTTTCAAAGGAACATAGCAACATCCAAACGGATGCAGCTCAGGTCTTCAATGCCACTGTGAATGCTTTGATCAGTGTCGTTGGCCAAGAGATCAAGAAAGACGGAGTCATGATAAATCCTAAGCTTATGAAGTATCTGGAATCAAAAGGTGTTGCTGGTTCAGCCTCGTCAGATGGTGGTCCCGCGACAGTGACAAACGAGTAAGGCTTGCCTAAGCATAACAGGGCCAAGCATGTTGTGATTGGATACGGCATGCTGTTACAACAAGAAAGCCAATTGGAGAGTGACCGTGTTTGATCGAATAGCCGTCAAATTTATAGTAGCCGTATTTCTCTTTGCGT
Source organism: uncultured Bifidobacteriaceae bacterium (assembly GCA_964364975.1). Classification (GTDB taxonomy): domain Bacteria; phylum Verrucomicrobiota; class Verrucomicrobiia; order Limisphaerales; family JADLHS01; genus JALOTT01. The sequence continues at coordinate 969 of CAYIOH010000865.1, read as the reverse complement.
CCGCATCTGCCCAGCAAATCACGATCCCCCGCATTGAGCAGATGCCGAACTTCCCCTCCCCGTATCTCATGCGGAATTGGAAGGGAGTTGCGCGTAGTTATGATTCCCTGGTGTTCAACCTGAAACTTACCGGCACGTATTTGCCATTGGTTTCCTTGAACGCGAATACGATCAATTATCCGGCTCATGGTAGTTTCCGATTGCACACCGTTGTGGGAACGACCGATCCGAATTCTGCGGAAGCGATTAACGCTCTGCCTGCCATCGTCGGAGCAACACTTTCCGGCGTCGACAAGAGCGCTCAGGATGGACGAGACTGGGTATTGATGGCTGAGGAATGGTTTAACAGACGGCCCTCACAGAACGTGTACAAGAATCATCCGGTCGATGATGGCGGCGACGACTGGTGGTACGAGACCATGCCGAATATTTTCTTCTACCAGATGAATGATCTTTACCCGCACACGGGAGATTTTGATTATCAGTTTACGACTGTCGCCGACCGGTGGCTGGCGGCGGTCAATGCGATGGGAGGCCGGACCACGCCGTGGCAGGTTCCCAATATGGATCACCGCGGATGGTATCTGCAAACCATGTCGCCGGAGGATAACGGCGTCCATGAGCCCGAGGCTGCCGGTGCAATTGCATGGCTGCTCTATAGCGCTTATGTGAAAACTGGTGACTCACGCTACCGGATTGGCGCAGAGCAGGCAATGGAATTCCTCGACAACCGTACATCGAACCCGTCGTACGAGTTGCAACTTTCGTATGGAACATACCTTGCTGCCCGTATGAACGCCGAGTTGGGAACGTCATACAATCTCGGAAAAATGGTTAACTGGTGCTTTGATATCGGCCCGCTCCGTTCGTGGGGCGCGATGACAGGCAACTGGGGCGGGTACGACGTGAGCGGCTTGATCGGGGAAGTGAACGGCGTAAACAATTATGCATTCGCGATGAACATATTCG
>CAYIOH010000864.1:0-1685 GCA_964364975.1 uncultured Bifidobacteriaceae bacterium | reverse complement strand
TCAAACGAACCCGCCGCCAGCGGGAAGCAGAGGTTGTCGCGCACGTAGGCGATGCCGTTGGCGCTGGTCGCGTCCAGGTCGCGGAACGCGCTCTCGGCTTCGGCGATCAACGGAGCGGTCTGGGTGCCCATCACCTGGCAATAGCGTTGCGGATAGCCCACGTTGATGAGCATCTCCACGTAGCGCAACATGTTCAGGTCGCCGCTCGGGATGTCCACGAATTGCATCGCGCGGTCGGGCCAGTTCGGGGCCATGCCGCGCAACGGCAGGTCGCGGCGGATGACGAAGTTCTTCACATGGCACGAGTAGATGCGCGAACCGACCTTGCGAAAGCGCGTCTCCCAACTCTCGCCTTCCCAGCAATGCGAGGGATCGGCGTTCACCGCGAGGCATTTGTCCTTGCGGCAAATCTCAACCAACATGTTGAAATCGTCCGCGCACATCGCCGCCGTGCCAGGATGGATTTCGTGCGCCAAATAAATTCCGAGCGACCGGGCATGTTTGCGGATTTTCGCCGTTTTCTTCACAAACCGATCCTGGCCTTCCTTGATGAGGTCATAATTGCCGCCCTTCCAAAAACCCCACGGATAACCGGTGGCGAGTTCCCAACCGAACGCCACACCCCAGAACATCGGCACGATCTTCACGCCCAACCCGGCGCAGAGATCGAGCAGACGCAGAATGTAGTCCTCAGCCCACCTCTCGATTTCCTCCGGCGACTGCTTCGCCACATCGGCGGGAATGAAAGGCCGGACGGTCGGACTGCCGGTCCACGCGGTCGTATGCACCCAAAAAACACAATGCGATGACACGCCATCGAGGCTCATCTTCGCCCTGGCGAACGTGTCCTTGATCTCTTTGACGCTTTTGAAACCCGTGTCGCTTTGGAGCATGTAGTTGGATGGCTGCGCGCCCGAGGCGCCGGATTTTCTGGCGTAGTCGAGGAATTGCGCGAGACTCTTGGCGCCGTGTTGCCCGCCTTCGATGCTGGGATGATAACAGGTGTTGGTCATAAGTTGTTAAAGTTGTTGGTTTGTCCGACGCACGAGAAATACCCGCAAAGAAATAATTGAGCAACCGAAAATGTTCACCGCGCGTTGCAAATGCCGGGTTGCTTCAAGCGGCCTCGAACGCGAGAATCTAAAACCGAAATACGCAATCCAATTTCATGCCCATTTTCTTTGATACCCACGCCCATCTCGATTATCCCGACTTCGAGAGCGACCTGCCTGAGGTCGTTGAGCGCGCCCAAACCGCCGGCATTGCAAAAATCATCTCCATTGGCACGGACTTCGACAGCAGCGCGCGGGCGATCAAGCTGGCCGAACGTTTTGCGTGCGTTTACGCCGTGGTCGGCTGGCATCCCTCGCACGTAACCGCCGCGCCGGCTGACGTGCGCCCCGCCCTGCGCGAGTTGGCGAAGCACCCGAAAGTCGTCGCCATCGGAGAAACCGGGTTGGATTATCATCGCCTGCCGAGCATGAGCGACGCGCCGTTTTCGGATGACGAACAATACATGCAAAAGCAAGTCACGCTTTTCCGCCAACACTTGGAAGTCGCCGCCGAAACCGGGTTGAACTGCGTGATTCACCAGCGCGATTCGCTGGAGGACACGGTCGCGCAACTTCAACCCTTCGCTGACCGTGTGCGTGGAGTGTTTCATTGCTTCGTGAATGACGCCGAAA
>CAYIOH010000863.1:0-1689 GCA_964364975.1 uncultured Bifidobacteriaceae bacterium | reverse complement strand
GAATGGCGCTTAAATTCAACATATTTATATGCAATGACTTCGATGGCATTTATCACGATATTGATGGCGAGGTTTGTTGAGCAAAGGGTAGGCTTTTGGCCGGCGTTTGACCGCGCGAGGTTCTCTGCGACCTGGCCGTTCCGGCACTAAATCGGTGGCTAAGGTGCGTAGCAACTCGTCCCAGATTTGCTGCCGTTTTTTGGTGCTTTTGGCTTGCGCCATCGCGGTGGCAAAGTGCCGGAACGCATCCAGGGTGCCGGTGAAACTAATCCGGTACAAATCCACCGCGTGTTCGCGCGCCGCCTGGGCCATCACCCAGCGCGTCAAATTGTGTGCGATCAGAAACACCAGCAGTTCTTTCTCCACCCTGGCTGGGCTGAGGCCATGCAAGGTTTCCATGCCCAGCGAGGTCTTTAGATCATCCAAGCACAACTCCAAACGCCAACGGCGCAGGTAGGCTTCGGCCACCTCTGCTGCTGGATATTTGATGGGGTCCAACAGCGTGGTCACCAGGATCAACTCTTGGGTACGGCAGCCTTTGCGGTTGACCATGACTTTGAGGACGCGCACGGTGATTTCTGGGGGTAACGCGGCCCATTGCTCTTCCGTAAGATAGGCGGGTTTTGGGGGGCTCTTTTTCCAGACCACCAGCCGGTCGCGTTTGCCCAGGCGTTGCCCGCGGCGGCAGTCGATCCGGCGATGGAGCACTCGGCTGATCAAGTCCACGTTCCCCTGGCGCAACAGGGCCGCCACCACGTAGTTGCCGCCCGCCCGGTCGTAAACCACGATATCGCCCGCCTGAAATTGCTTTTGGAGCTGGTGAAACAGCCGCAGTTCGTGCTGGTAATAGCTGCCCTTGGCCACCTGGAGCACCGCGCCGCTTTGGAGCGAAAACACCACCGATAACCGCCTAATGGGGAAACCACCGCCGCGCTTCTGGCCTTTTTGCTGCGGGTATTTTTTCTGGTTTGGGGGCGTGTCGGCCAGGGTCACTGTGGAGCCGTCGGCCGCCTTGAGCACGCGGCCTTGGGGCAACTGGGGGGCGGGGGCTTGGCGCTCGGCCGCCTGGGCCGGGTCTTCCAGGGCCTGTTCCAGCAGAAGGACGGGCCAACGGGCGCGGGCCTGGCAATAGCCGCTGTTCTCCGGGTCGAGGTTCAGGACGCCAGGGAGCGCCAGCACGGCCTGCCACTGGCGGACCACCTCCCGGCAGGAGGTGTTTTCATTGAACATCTGCCACAGAAAGCACCCAAACGTGCGGCGGGGGTAATAGGGGCGCGCGCGGCGCGGGTCGCCGGCGGGCGGCGGCCGGAGCGCCGCGTCGGTGAAAAGCGCGCCTAAGCGCGCCTCGCTTGGGGACAGGGTGCATTGGCGGATGGGGGTGAGGACGTGGGCGGCGCGTCGGCCCATGGGGGCCAGGCGGTGAAGCCATTGGGGAAACCACGGGGTGTTTTTCATATAGAGCGGTATATATACCGCCTTATTGACAGCCCTGCCAGTCTTTTAGTCATGAAAGCGAAAATAAATTTGCCCGCCTTGCCGCAAGCGGCGCCCTACGCCCGACTCCGGGCGCAACTGACGCAAACAGGCTGGATCAGCCAAGGGTAGGTGCAAGATCGGGGCCCCGGAGCGGGTGGTCCCTGTTACCAGTGGACACGCAAAGTCAAAGGCAAGACCGTGAGCGTGGCCTTG
>CAYIOH010000862.1:0-1691 GCA_964364975.1 uncultured Bifidobacteriaceae bacterium | reverse complement strand
GGGAACCGTTGATGGGCAATGATAAACTCATCAGTTCCCACACGGGAAGCGGCTCACCCAACAGTGACCGGCTTCATTAAACTCCAAACGCCCGATCAATCCATTCAAATCGGCTTCACCGATCAGAAAGTTTCCGGTCGCGCCGGGCTGCTGTCCTTCGCCGGTTTTCTGCACTGGCATCGGCTGGGCGCGTTGCTGGCGCGCGTGCTCCCGCATCAACGCACGAGCAAAAAAGCCATCCCGGTCGCCGATCTGGCGCTGGGGTTTCTGGCCGCCATTCTCGACGGGGCGCAGAAGCTCGTCCAGGTGGCGCATTTGCGGCGCGATGTCCTGTTGCCCGCGCTGCTGGCCATCCGGTGCGTGGGCAGTCAGTCCAGTTTCACGCGGTTCTTTCAAGGCTTCACCAGCGCGGGAAAAAACCTGGGCACCTTCCGCCCGCTGTGGCGTTGGGTCATGGAACGCTTGCCCAGCCGCAAGGGCGGTTACAGTCTGGATCTGGATTCGACGCGGCTGCTCCACGAGGACGGCCATCAGGAGGGGGTCAAAATTGGGTACACGCGCCTGGGGAACAAACCGTGCCTGCATCCGCTCCTGGCGGTGTTGGAGGAAGCCAAGCTGGTCGTGGGTTTCTGGTTGCGCGCGGGCAACGCCAGTTGCGCCAGCAACGTCATCGCCTTCACGCTGGACCTGCTCGCCAACTTGCCGCGCCATGTGCGCCTGCGGGTGGTGCGGGCCGATTCGGGTTTCTGCCTGGCCGAGTGGCTGGATTTGTTGGAGCAACAAAAGCTGCGTTACATTGTGGTGGCCCGCCTGCTCAAACCCTTGCAACGATTGGTCAAGAAGGAGCTGCTCTGGACGCCCAGCGAAGTGCCCGGCACGGACGTGGCCGAGGTGTGGCATCAGGAAGTCAACTGGGCCCAGCCCCGGCGGGTGATTTTAATCCGGCATCGGATCGCGGAAAAGGCGCGGCCCGGCGGCAAGCCCTTGCTGGATTGCCCAGGTTATTTGTTTCAAGCGCTGGTGACCAACCTGCCCGAGCGCGTGCCGCCCATGGACGTGTGGCGCGATTACAACGGGCGGGCCGGCTGCGAGGACGTCATCAAGCAACTGGACGCGGATTTCGCGCTGCCCAAGTTGTGCTTGAAAAAGTTTTGGAGCACGGAGGCGGCGCTGTCGCTGGCCGTGTTCAGCTACAACCTGTGCGTGCTGTTCCAGCGACACCTCGGCTGGCTGGATCGGGTGACGGCCGCGACGTTGCGTTACCGGCTCTTCACCACCGGCGGGATTATCAGTGAGACGGGCGGCGTGACAACGATCCGCTTGGCAGTGCGGGACGAGAGCGAACGGGCCTGGTGGCGGCGGCTCTTGGAGAAAGTGCAGTGCCCGCTGCCCAACTGCAATTCAGTCGCGGCCACCCCGGGTTGAACGGCGCTGGCGCGAGCTGAAAGCGTGTCACCCGGAATGAAAAAACCGCCTTAAAAAATCCACGTCGCCCGGACGGCGCCGCCTTCAGCGAGCGCTGCACCCGCCCGATCGGTTTCCACCGCCGCCTGGCGCTGACACCGCCCCGCTGGCCTTTGCCCAAAAACGACTCGCTACTGAATTGTTACGGCTTAGCCGTGAAACTGCCTGGCGTACCAGCGTGCTTGCGACCTTGATTGCCGTCGGCGGAGCGCGGCACCGCCGGCTGG
>CAYIOH010000861.1:0-1692 GCA_964364975.1 uncultured Bifidobacteriaceae bacterium | reverse complement strand
TTGAGGGGGAACTTAAGGAACTTGAAAAATTGGCAGCGCTTCCCTTTGAAGAGTTCTCAAGCGGCCATGGATTTAAATTGGCTCAGTTTCATCTTCATCGCGTTTTAGAAGGAGTCTTTCACATAGCGGCTCACGTGCTTTCCCGTATCCCCGGAGCAAGGGCCACCAGCTACAAGGATATGGCCGGAAAGCTGGGCGAACGTCGTCCGGCGGGAGCTGGGATCGGACTGGGAAGTCCTGAACGCCGGCGTCGCCGGGTACGGCACGGACAACGCGCTCCTCTATTATGAAAGCCGCGGGCGCGCCCTCAATCCCGACGTCGTGCTCCTGCTCTTCTTCACCGGAAACGACGTCAGCGACAACGATCACGCGCTGTCGCGCAAAATCGGCGGCGTGGAGCCGAAGCCCTACTATGAAATCGAAGCGGATTCGCTTCGAATTCGAGACTTTCCGCTGCCGCCGTCACCATCCGGGCCCAGGCCGGCCTTCAAGCGGTTCCTCTCGGAACACAGCCGCCTCTACCTGCTGATCCGGACGCGAAAGAACCAGCTCACCGGGCGCGGCCGAACGGAAGGCGCGGCGCCGGAAGGCGTGCCGCTCGCCTGGGAGGTGTATCACCGGGAACAAACTTCCGACTGGGATCGCGCCTGGCGGGTGACGGAGGCGCTGCTCACCGAACTCGGCGGGAAATGCGCACGCGACGGCGCCCGGTTTCTCGTGGCCGGGCTTCCGACCGGCTGGCGCGTGGAGCCGGAGCAGCGGAATGAACTACTCGAGGAGTACCCTACCCTTGGAGATGAAACAATCTGGGACATGGACGTTCCGGATCACAAACTCGGAACCATCCTCGAAAAAGAAGACTTGCCGTACATTTCACTGACTGGTACCTTGCTCGCGGCCCGCAACCGAGCCGGCGTCGCCCTCTACAGCGACCATCTGTCCAGCGCTGGACATGAGATCGTCGGCACGGAAATCGCTCGATTTCTGTTTCGTGAGCTGGGTGAAAACGCGACACCTCGCAAGCTGCAACACTGAATCGCAATTCCCCCCGTTTGCAGTACCGTTTCGCATGGCCGCATAACCGTTTGGTCTTTTGACCAAACCCCCAACTCCATAACCATCCTTCGATTTCGAGCGAAAGGCCCGGAACCCGCTTGCAGAGCGGGACATGGCCTTTCTCTTGCGATGTATTTCCCCGGTTTTGAACGCATACGAATGGAGCTTGAGAATGCTGAAGCGCTTTCGCGGATTTTCAAAAGTCAACTTTGGACTCGCCTTCATTGCGGCCGCACTGGCGGGTTTCACCGAATCCGTGACGGCGTTCGAAAACGTGAAGACGTTCAATCTTTACGGCCGGAACCACTTTGATCCGGGCGATACCCAGAAGCTCGCGCAGTACGACGCGATCAGCCTCGACGTCGACGCTCAGGCGTCGTTTCTCGCCGAGATCCGCTCCTACAACCCCACCATCAAGATCCTCGCCTACATCCCGATCAACGGCACCTGGGAGGGAGCCTGGCAGTTTCCGGCGGACAGCAAGTGGCGGGAGATGTACGAGGTCTGTGAGGCGAATGACTGGTGGCTGTACAACACGAACGGCGACCACGTTTACGACCACCCCGGCAAGTGGACCGCGAACATGACCCCGGACTGCCCGGTCAACGGCCAGGGGAAGAGGTTCACCGACTGGTA
>CAYIOH010000860.1:0-1692 GCA_964364975.1 uncultured Bifidobacteriaceae bacterium | reverse complement strand
CTTCTGGTGGCGCGAAAAACAACATAAACCCGCCGCCGCCCGCGCCGAGCAGCTTGCCACCCCACGCACCCGCGGTGCGGCCTTGATCGTAAATCGCGTCGATCCCACCATTGGAAACGCCGCCATCCAAGGTGCGTTTGACTTGCCACGCCTGATGCAACAGGTCGCCAAATTCGCGCAAGGGACGGTGGTCGGTCAGAATTTTTGCGCCTTCATGCACCATCGCGCGCATCGTCTGAAGCGCGCGCTTGTTTTCATCCACGCGCTGAAGTTGCTTGGCCACGATGTCGGAGGCCCTGCGTTTGATGCCGGTGAACACGAGGAACACATGCGCTTCAAACTCCGCCAGCCGCTGTGGCGACATCGGGACGCGGTTGACCGTGATGTCCTTTTCTGTGCGGAATTCGATCACGTTGAAGCCGCCGTGGGCTGCGAGCACCTGGTCCTGGCAGCCAACGTTGTCCTTGAGAATGTGGCGCTCGATGTGGATGGCTTCGCAGGCCAGTTCCTGCGGCCGGAGAAATTCGCCCTTGAAGCTGTGCAACGCGTGCAGCAGCGACACGGTGAAGGCCGACGACGACCCCAGTCCCGTGAACGCCGGCAAATCGGCGACGTTGTGCAGTTCGAGGTCCTTCTTGAAGCCGCACAGCTTGAGACATTCGCGGAAGACATTGTGTTTGATCTCGCCGACTTCCCGGACCAGTTCCACGTCGCGATACGAGAGGCGCATCGAGTAATCGAACAGGTGGCTCAAGAACGGGCTGGCCGTGACGTAGGAATACTTGTCAATGGCCGTGGCGAGCACGGCGCCGTGTTCCTTGAGAAAAAACTCCGGGTAGTCAGTGCCTCCGCCGAAGAAGCTGATGCGGACCGGTGCGCGGGAAATGATCATGCGGTGGCGAACTGTTCGCGGTTGCGTCGGATGAAATCGCCGGCCAGCGGTAGCGATTCCGGCGTGCCGATGTCCAGGAAGGGCGTGTTCATCGTCTCCACTTTCAACAACGTGTGGCGTGCCGTCAATGCCGGAAAGACATCCCGCTCCAAACTCAGCGGCGATCGATCGGGAAACGCCTGCACCAAGGCGTCCCGCAGCAGATAGACGCCCGTGCTGATCAACCCCTTGCCGGGCCGCTTCTCGACGAATTCAGCGAGGCAACCGGACGTATCCATCACCAGCGACCCGTAGCGCGAAGTATCGGGCACTTCCCGGGCGTAGATGACTCCGGCCACTTCGGGATCACCAAGCTCCATGGCCGCAATCTTCAAATTCGCGAAACACAGCGTGTCGCCATTGAGCACCAGCCACGCGGGCGGCTTCAGATTGCTTTGACGCACGGCGTGCAACACGCCGCCCGCGGTGCCGAGCGGCGCGGTTTCGGCCACGCACAAAGTTTCCACGCCGTGCACAGGTTGCGGGTTGAAATGCGCGGCCACGACTTCGGCGCGGCAGCCGGTCGAAATCACCACCCGCGTCACGCCCTGCCGGGCCAGGTAGCGCACGAGCCATTCGAGAAACGGCCGGCCTTGCACCGGCGCCATGGGCTTTGGCAGGTCTCCCAGCAAATGTTGGACGCGCGTCCCCGCACCGCCCGCGAGGACGACGGCCACGACTTCGGAAAGGTTCACGCTCATGAAATCCTGAAGGTAGGGCGCGTCACTCCGTGCGCGCCGTTCATCCGCACGTCAAAGCCG
>CAYIOH010000859.1:0-1701 GCA_964364975.1 uncultured Bifidobacteriaceae bacterium | reverse complement strand
GCACCTCAAACAAAAAGTTTGTCGTAATGGCTTCGTCACCGACGGTTCGAGCCATGTGCTGGTGATAGACCAGGCGGCTATTGAACGGAGCGGGGCTTCCGACGTGAAACAGTTGTTGCGTCGCTACGGAGCGAACCGTTAATGACCTTGTCCGGCGATCAGACACGCAGCCGACCGCTCTGGTAGAAGGTTCTGCGCCGAAGAGGGAAGGTTTATCCGCAAGGGGGGCAGAAGGGCCGTAGATATTGTTTCTGCACGGCACAGAGGGATGAAGGCTGTCGGCGAAACCATATTTGGCTCACCTTCCCCGCGCCGCCGCCTAATCCCGATAACGGTAGCGCGCGGCGATGATACTGAACAGGATCACACCACCGCAAACGTCAACCGGGTTGCGCTTCAACCTCGTCCTGGATGTAGGTCTTGCCGCGGTAAAACCCCGCGACGAGCGTGAATAGCACAGCGGTCACGGCCATGACCGCGACGAAAAAGTAGAAATAGTTCGCTCCGGCCAACTTCACGGTGCCGTCCGGGTTCTGAATGAAAAAATTCACGGCGGCGGTAAAGACATTCCCCAACGCCACCGAACCGAGGTAGGTGCACATCACGAGTGACTTCATTTTCTTTGGCGCTTGGGTGTAGGCGAATTCCAGGTGCGTGACCGAGACCATAACCTCGGCCGCCGTGAGGACAACAAACGCAAGAATCTGCCAGATGATGTGTGGCGTCTGCCCGGCGTCAATGCGCACCTGAATCAGGCCGACGATCAAAAACGCAAACGCGGTGACAAACAACCCCATCCCAATTTTGCGCAGCGGCGTCAGACGAAACACTTTGGTGATCGCCGGATAAATGACGTAAGAAAATAGCGGCAGCATTACGAGAATGAAAATCGGATTGACGGTCTGGATTTGCGCCGGCAGCCATTCCTTACCGAACAAGTGCCGGTCCATCTTCTCGCCCTGGATCACCCACGACGAAAAATTTTGTTGCCACAAGGACCAGAATATCGCTGCGAATGGCACGAGGATGAGCAGGTTGCCCAGCGCTTTGAGGTTCTCCGGTTTCAGCACTTCCCGTGCGTAGTTGCCCACGCCTGCCGGCGGGATATGCACAAATCTTTTCCGGCCCAGCCAGAAGATGATCGTGGCGACGGCCATGAGAATGCCCGGCGTGCCGAAAGCGATGTTCGCCCCTCGCTTGTCCAGCAGTTCGGGAATGAGAATCGTCGAAAACGCCGAGCCGAAGTTGATGGCGAAGTAAAACCAACTGAAAACCCGCGTGAGCAAATGCTGGTTGGACGCGCCAAACTGGTCGCCCACGTTGGCCGACACGCACGGTTTGATCCCCCCCGCGCCCAGCGCGATCAGTCCCAAGCCGATGGTCAGTCCCAGCCGGGTGTGGTTGAGGGCCAACGCCAGATGTCCGAAGCAATAGACAATGGAAAGAATCAGGATGGTCCGGTATTTGCCCAGCACGGCGTCAGCGAGGAACGCGCCCAGAATCGGCAGAAAATAGAGGCACGAGACAAACGTGTGATACCACGCGTCGGCCTGCTCCGGCTTCATCAGGTCAAGCGCGCCGCTGGCGGTCAGCAGGTTGTGGGTCATGAACGGCACGAGAATGGAATTCATGCCGTAATAACTGAAGCGTTCCGCCGCCTCGTTGCCAATGATGTAAGGCACCCCGGGCGGCATCTTGTCG
>CAYIOH010000858.1:0-1718 GCA_964364975.1 uncultured Bifidobacteriaceae bacterium | reverse complement strand
AAATGGAACGTGGACAACACGCACGCGCTGTTCGGCATGGACCACAACCGCTGCGTGCTCTGCACCCGTTGCGTGCGTGTGTGCTGGCATATCGAAGGCGCGGGTACGAAGAACGTCTCCGACCGCGGTGGCCGCTCGCACATCATCACCGACCTCAACGTGCCGTGGGGCGAGGCCGATTCCTGCACGAACTGCGGTAAATGCGTGCAAGCCTGCCCGACCGGCGCGCTGTTCCATAAAGGCTCGACGGTGGCGGAAATGGAGCGCGACCGCACCAAACTCGAATTCATCGTCAACGCACGGGAGAAAAAACTATGGGTCGCGTCAGACTAGCCACGGTTTGGTTTGGCGGTTGCGCCGGCTGCCACATGTCGTTCCTTGACCTCGACGAGTTTCTCATCGAACTCGCCACGAAGGTGGACATCGTTTACAGCCCGGTCGTGGACGTGAAGGATTATACGGAGAACGTGGACGTGTGTATCATTGAAGGTGCCATCTGCAATGAGAACAACCTCGAACTGCTCCATAAAATCCGCCAGCGCACCAAAGTGCTCGTGTCCTTTGGCGATTGCGCCGTGACCGCCAACGTGCCCGCCATGCGCAATCAACTGGGAATCGGCAACGAGGAAAGCGTGCTGCAGCGCGCCTACATTGAAAACGCCCAGCACAACCCAATTCTGCCGAAGGAAGACGGCATCGTGCCGCAGCTGCTGGCGCGCGTGCTGCCGGTGCATGAAGTCGTCCACGTCGAACATTTTTTACCGGGCTGCCCGCCGCCGGCGGAGCGCATCAAAGCGCTCGTGACCCAGATGTTGAGCGGCGTCGCGCCGAAGCTGGCAGGAACGCAACTGAAGTTTGGTTGAACTGGACTTTATGACACCGATTGCAAACGCAGAGACACGGAGGGCGCGGAGAAAAGCAGAGTCGGAAATAATCTTCCTCTGCGAAGCTCTCCGTTCTCCGCGTCTCTGCGTTTAGCCCTGCAGCCAATTTGTTATGTCAAAGCGTATCATCATTGACCCCGTGACCCGTATCGAGGGCCACGCCAAGATCAGCATCTTCGTGGACGACGAGGGCAACGTCTCTGACGCCGAGTTCCACGTCACCGAGTTTCGCGGGTTCGAGAAATTCTGCGAGGGCCGGCCCTACGGCGAAATGCCGGGCATCACGCCGCGCATCTGCGGCATCTGCCCGGTCAGCCATTTGCTCGCGTCCGCCAAGGCCGGCGACGCCATCATGGCCGTCAACATCCCGCCCGCCGCCGACAAGCTGCGCCGCCTGATGAACCTCGGCCAGATCGTGCAGAGCCACGCGCTGAGCTTCTTTCATTTGAGCGCGCCCGACTTTCTTCTGGGCTGGGACACGCCCCAAGCGAAACGCAATGTTTTTGGTTTGATCGCCGGGAACGCCGACCTCGCCCGCGCGGGAATCCGTTTGCGCCAGTTCGGCCAGGAAATCATCGAAATCCTCGGCGGCAAGAAAGTCCATCCGGCGTGGGCCGTGCCCGGCGGCGTGCGCAGCGCGCTGACCGCCGAAGGGCGCGACAAAATCCGCGGCTGGCTGCCGGAGGCCTTCGCGACCACGCAGGTTGCGTTTGACCTCTGGAAGAAAACGATGGAGAAACATCAGCGCGAGATTCAAATCTTCGGCAACTTCCCGTCCTTGTTCATGGGCCTCGTCGCGCCCGATGGCACATGGGAACATCACGGCGGCAAATT
>CAYIOH010000857.1:0-1719 GCA_964364975.1 uncultured Bifidobacteriaceae bacterium | reverse complement strand
CTGGGCATGCAGCTTTACCGCTTACACTTACGCCGACACGATTATTGAGCCGAAGGGAGACGACCCTCATTATAACGATGTCGGGTTCTTTGATATTCACGTTTGCAACTGGCCCAATCGTCCTCTGTTTTTCATGTCGCTGTTTTCCACCACCCGTTTCAGCGAAATCGAAGCGATTGAAGTGTTGATGCCGGATGGAAAACTCCTCAGTAAACTGGATTTATCCAAATTCCGATTGGTGCTCAAGAAAGACAAACCGGAAAAAAGAGTTTTCATTGGCCAAACCGATATTCCGAAAAACGCCCCCAACGGCTGGTATTCCACTCGCATTACCCTGAAAGATGGTAAAAAATACGCGGCACGGGATTACATTTCCATCGGGACCATGCCCATCGCCACCAAGCTTAATCCTCCCGCTGACGCCGAAAACATTCCGTTGCCCAAGGAGCTGTCCTGGCCGGCAGTAGCCGGCGCGAAGTATTATCAAGTCTACATCAAGGACATGTGGGACGACGAGCGGCTTATTCATACGTCCGGCTTTCTGGATCAGCCCCGAATACAGCTCCCGCCAGACCTGATTAAACCGGGTGGATGGTACGCATGGCGGGTTCATGCACGGGATATCAACGAAGACAAGAAACTGGGTGATTTCAATCACGGCTCCCTTGGGGCGGAACAGAAATTTTCGGTGGCGCAATAAATTCCACCTGCAACAAAAGGAGTAAACATGAGCCTGATGACAAGAATTTTTTTTGCCTTTGCTCTGCTGGTATCTCTCAGCGTACCCGTCATGGCTGGTGACACGCTGCAACAGGCCAAAAAGAAAGGGGTTCTTGTCGTGGGGGTAAGAAACCTGATGCCGCCCTTCGGCTTCGTTGACCAGAAACACATGACCTACATCGGCTATGACGTGGACTTTGCGACGGCCATCGCCAACAGGCTTGGCATCAAGCTGGAGTTGCGCACATCCAGCAAGCCCTTGATCCCCCTGCTCCAGAATGGGGACATAGACCTGATTGCCGGGGCCATGACCAAGACAGCCAAAAGACAGCAACAGATTGATTTCAGCCACGGCTATTTTCTGACCGGACAGAAATTCCTGGCTAAAAAAGGCAAGATCAAGACCCTGAAGGATCTCGAAGGACAGAAAATCGGAACCGGCAGGAATTCATCTTCGGAGCAGAATCTGAAGCATGTGCTGCCCGGCGCGAACATTTTGACTTTTCCCGGCTACCGGGAAGCATTTCGCTCACTGAGTCTGGGTGCCGTCGTCGCTATCAGCACGGATGAACCGTTGCTTGCGGGATTGCTGGTCAGCGACGCTGACAAGGCACAATATGAAATTCCCGATATTTCAATTTCAGAAGAAGTTTATGGACTGGGAATTCGCAAGAATGACAAGCTATTCCTGGATCTCATCAACCAGACGCTGCTGGAGATGGAGAAAAACGGCGAGGCCGCTAAAATCTTCGACAAGTGGTTCGGCCCCACCTCTGCCAGGCCCATGGAAAGGCGCTTCAAAATCACTGCGGAGAAATAACCAAACTTCCTGGTAGCACGCATTGAGCGCCCTGTGTGCAATATAGCCCGGGAAGCCCGACGCATCGAGTTTTATTTGTTTATTCCGCTATCATCCGTTCATGCCTCCATCAACCGCAACCAATATGCCAACAGAAAAGATTTATATCCGGCGCTTGACCATACTCTTTGCTCTCGCCT
>CAYIOH010000856.1:0-1720 GCA_964364975.1 uncultured Bifidobacteriaceae bacterium | reverse complement strand
GAGACAAAAATCCTGCCGCCGGAAATGATTGGGTCGGCCACGTTCGCGTCGTAACTGGTTTTCCACGGATAACGCCAAAGTTCCACGCCGTCCTTCACGCGCACGGCCGCCACCTTCTGCTTGAGGCACAGCGCCACCGCCCGCTCCCCGCCCGCGTCAAATGGCACCGGCGTCGAGTAACCAGCCGCGTCCGTGCCTGACGACCAGAGAACTTTGCCGGTCTTCTTGTCGAATGCCGTTCCCGCCGCACCGGCGTTCACGAAGCACGCGTCGCCCTCCACCAGCACCGAACTGGCGAATCCCCAGGTTGGTATTTCGGCCTTCAAACTTTCCATCACATTGTTCGACCAGATCACCCCACCCTTTGCGGCGTCCAGGCAGAGCAACAAACCCCGCTTGCTGAAAGTGTAAACCCGGTCGGCATCCACGGTGGGCGTCGAACTCGGGCCGCCCTCGTAGTACTTCGGGTCGAGCTTCGCCGCATAGGAAAATTTCCAAACGGGCGCGCCCGACTTCGCGTCGAAGCAAAAAACCGTGTCGGTGTTATCGGCGTGGCCCAGCGTGTAAACGCGGCCTTGGTTTACGGACACCGAGGAAAAGCCAATCCCGACCGATGCCTTCCACAATTGTTTCGGCCCGTCCGCCGGCCATTGGAACGACCAGCCGGTCTCCTGCGAAATGCCGTTCAAGTCCGGTCCGCGCCAGCGCGGCCAATCGGCAGCGGTGGCGGCGGGGAAAAATGCCGCGGCCAGGACAACGGCGGCGAACGGAAAGAAAAATTTCATGCCCGCACAGTTAACGCACACCGCTTCGCATGTCAACGCAGCGTAATGTTTCGCCGATTTGACACCGGCGGCCAACCGTGGGATGTAGTTTTTGAAAGTGGCTCTGCCTTCCGACCTCTGACCGATGCCTTCTGCCTTGAAACCAACGGGAGCACCGGCGGCAGTTTGAAGGCGGAGCGCCGTCGGGGCAACGCAGCGTCGCGCGAGATTGCCCGCGAGCCCTCTTGCGACAAACACTGTCTTGCGGAACACTGGATTTGGGTTCATCCTTTCACCATGAAACTGACGCTGCCGGATGCGGTCGAATTGAAGCTGTCGCCCAAGAACGCGGCGCTTCATCTCGCGATTGGCTTGTTCGTCACCGAGGAAGCCACCTTGGGGCAGGCGGCGGAAATCGCGGGACTCACCCAGGCGGCATTTCTCAAGGAATTGGGACGGCGGCGTATTCCCATTCATTACGGCCCGCAGGAATTGGCCGAAGACCTTCGCGCGGTTGAAGCCTTTGGCCGGCGATGATCGTCGTCTCGGATACTTCGCCGCTGACGGCTCTCTTGACGGTCGGCCAGGCCGAAATTCTCTCGCGCCTTTTCGGTGAGGTCGTCATCCCCAAAGCTGTCGAAACAGAATTGCTGCGATCTCATCCGACACTTCCGGATTGGCTGCGAGTCCGGTTATTAAGCGATGGTGCCAAAGCCGGACTCTACGCACAGAGTGTGGATCGCGGCGAAGCCGAGGCGATTGCGCTGGCGGAAGAACTCCACGCCGACCACCTTCTGATTGACGAGCGCAAAGGCCGCCGTCTGGCGCAACAGCAAGGCGTGCCGGTCGTGGGATTGCTGGGCGTGGTGCTGATGGCCAAACGCGCGGGCTTCATCCCCTCCGCTCGGATTTTGCTGAACCGATTGGATCAGGAGGCGGGTGTTTATTGGACTGAC
>CAYIOH010000855.1:0-1724 GCA_964364975.1 uncultured Bifidobacteriaceae bacterium | reverse complement strand
GACGGATTGGAAGCAAGTCGAGTTGAAGCACCTCATGTCGTTTCTCCAACACGAGCGGGAACGCGGTCTGGCCAATCAACCCAAAGAATCGGCGCGCCGGTTGAGCAGCGAGAGTGTTTATCTGGAAATTGCCGCGCTACGGGCGTTTTATCGCTTTGCCGAGAACGAAAAGTTTTTGCCGGTCAACGTCGCGGAAAACCTTTCCCTGCCGCGCCGTTGGAAGCGGTTGCCCAAGGCGCTCTCAAACCAGGAAATAGACAAGTTGCTCGCGCCCGAATCGCCGGAGACGCCGCAAAGTCTCTGCGACCAGGCCGTGCTCGAACTGGCCTACGCGTCGGGCTTGCGCCTGTCGGAACTTCGCAACTTGCGCCTCGAACAACTTCATCTCGACGCTGGATTCATCAACGTCATCGGCAAGGGCAACAAGGAGCGGGTCGTGCCGGTGGGACGCAAAGCGGTGGAAGCGTTGACCCGTTACATCGAAGTTGGCCGGCCCAAGCTCGTCACGCCGAGGTCAACGGCGAATGTTTTCCTGACGAAGCGCGGCACGCCGTTCGCATCGGTGACGCTGTGGCTGCACATCAAACGTCGCGTGCGGCGAGCGGGCGCGGAACGCAACGTGACGCCGCACATGCTGCGGCATAGTTTCGCCACGCATTTGCTGGACCACGGGGCGGACTTGCGGGTCATCCAGGAATTGCTCGGCCACGCGAGCATCGGCACGACGGAGGTTTACACGCACGTGAGCGGCCACCGCCTGCGGGACATTCACCGGAAGTTTCATCCGCGGCCATGAACTGTAGCGACGGTCTATGACCGTCGAGCGGGGATGGGTGTCCGGTGGTTACAGACGACCGCTACAGTCACTCAAAATCGTAAACCACAACCTTCTGGCACACGCGCTTGAAAACTTTCTCCACGAACTCCACGTGCAGCGGATGCAACTGATAATCGTCCTGCGCCTGCTTGCTCGTGAAAATGAGATTCAACGCGACCTGGTAGCTTTGATCCACCACCAGGCGATGGCTGCCGACCATTTTGCCGACGTGAAATTGCAGCACGCCGGGGATGGGTTTCAGGTATTTGTTCGCGCCGGCGAGCAATTCTTCCGTGGCGTTCGGTTGCGCCGGGTCGGTCCAAAAAATGACAACGTGTGAAAACATGACGTGCGATTGTCCCCACGCCGCACATTTTCGCAAGCCCGGATTCTTTTGCCGGATGATTCTTTGCTGTTTTCGTTCGGTGGAACCAAGGGTGTGATCGGCGGAAGCGTGGGAAACGGCGCGAAGCGTTTGGAGTGCGGGCGTCTTTAGCGCCGCTGTCTTCCCCGCGCCAACCGGCCACCTTTCCAGGACCCCGTCGCCGAAAAGCGCCGCTGAAGACGGCGCACTCCAAACGCTTCGCGGCCAGCATTGGTTCCTTGTGGCAGAGGATCCACTGGAAATAGCGAAGAACCGCCCGGATTCTCTCCGCCGCCACGCGGGGAGGATGAGCGTCCCCGCGGGCAAATTTTGCGAGAATAATCGGGGCACCTCAGGATTCTGGCCCTTCCAAAGAGTTGCAACAATGCGCGTTACTGCGCGATCTGGATCGGCCTCACGCGCTGCTTTTCGTGGACGCGGTCGCCCGGATAAAGGATCACTTCCTCGCCGTCCTTCAAGCCGTCGAGGATTTGCATTTCGCTGCCGCTCGTGCGCCCCACCTGCACGCGACGCAACTCCGCG
>CAYIOH010000854.1:0-1728 GCA_964364975.1 uncultured Bifidobacteriaceae bacterium | reverse complement strand
GATGGCAAATTGAAATCCACGTCCAGCGAAACTGGATTGGACCGCGCCCCGTGTATCGCTGCCAGCACTGGGTAAAGCGAATAGCTCGGGATGAAATATTGAACCATCGCCTTGCTCTGCCGCCCTGCTTTTGGGATTGCGGCCGCAGGTTCCACGAACGCGCGCGTCGCCAGCGCCAGCAATTCATCCGAGCCGTTGCCCACGATGATGTTCTCCGGCTGGCAGCGATGCAGCCGCGCCAGCTTTTCGCGCAACCGCTCCGCCGTCGGGTTCGGATACAGCCGCAACCGCCCGTCCACCGCCGCCCGCACCGCCCGCAACACGCGCGGCGACGGCGGATACGGATTCTCGTTCGTGTTGAGCTTGATCAATCCTTTGATCTTCGGCTGCTCACCGGGCACATAGGCGTGCAACTTGTGAACGAGCGGGCGAATTAGTGAGCGCGGGCTTTTCATCAATCAATAATCCAGTTTCATCGGCAGCCGGTGTTGAACTGACTTCTGGGCGTGATGAAGGAACATGGCTAAACCAAATCGTGCGCCTTGGTCAAAAGAATCTTGTCGCCCAGCACCGTCATATTTCCACTTTTCAAGATCCGCCGCGCTACCATTGAAACTTTCGGCATTCAGTTGTTTCAATTGATTCAGAAGCAAAACAGAAGACCCGAAAACGACTTCATTTCCAACAACGTCTGGAGCTTTGAAAGTAAATGCGAAGTCACAAGGCACCCAAATCTCGACGTTGAATAACTGGTAAAACCGACTTTTGAATTCAGGCGAAGTTGATGCTTGGAATGCTTCGTCTTTGTCCCAATCTGTTACCGCCTTTTCAGGTGTAGTGTAACGGGGATGCTCTGTGTGCGCCGCCAAAAGAACTGCACACGCGTAGCCAATCCAATCTGGCTTGTCTGTAAAATATGGAGCGTCTGCTCGTTCATCCCATGAAAGACCTGAAGGCAGATGCGGTTTCAATCCGGCCTCTAACGAACGTCGCCAGCCATCCACAGCTTGATGAATAACGACTGGATCTGTGATTTTATCCGCTGGTTCAGGGTTCGTGCGAATCGTTTTGAAAGCTATGCCTTGTTCGCGCGCAGTTCTTTGAATGATTGTTTCCCAATCTCCTGAGCAGTAACGAGTGAATGGTCCAACGTAAATGTCGAGTCCCATAGATTCTTTCGGTTACTTTGTTCGCACTTCGGCTGACTTCCCGTGCGCGCCCAAGCCTTCGAGTTCCGCAAACTTTTTCACGGCGGGCAGCGCTTTCTTGAGCGAGGCGCGCGTATATTCGCGACAGGGATCAAGTTGTTGCGGACGATTCATCGTTGACGGAATTGTCCGGTTGAGTGGCTAGGTACGACTCCCGTTTGGTGATCAACGGCTGGAGGTCTTCCTGGCTGTCCGTCCATACGCGCTTCGGGTCAACGTCATCGTAGTCGTGGATGAGGAGATTTCGCATTCCAACCATGAGATTCCAAGGCACGTCCGGCAATGCTTTCAACGCGGCGGGTGAAAGATGCCGGGCCGCTTCTCCAATGATTGCAAACCGTCGAATGACCGCGTCCTGCGTCCGCAGATCAGCGAGGAATTGTTCACGGCTCATCCCGGAAAGATGCTGCTGAATAATGCGCGCCGAATCGAGAATGTCGGCGAGATACGCGTTATCCTTCGACATAGATCGGCCTCGCGGACGAAAGAATTGCGTTGCGCCGATAAGGATTGCGACTCC
>CAYIOH010000853.1:0-1732 GCA_964364975.1 uncultured Bifidobacteriaceae bacterium | reverse complement strand
CAAATGCGTCCTCTGATGTTGGAAATAGCGCAAGAAGCGAATGCAAGGCATCGCTCCAAGTTGTGGCACTTGCGCTGTGCGGTCCAGTGATGATGAAGCAAGGTGCAGTGGAACAAATGGGCAATGAATTAAGCCAAACCTTAAAAGACTCGATGTTCGCTTCAGAGTCTCGCGACGCTGAAACCCAAGGCGATGATGATTGCGACTCGCGTCGCCTTGCCAACTTCCAAAGTGTTTTGGGTTCATGCATGGCGCTGTCGTCTAATAGTTAATCACCCATTCACCAATTTCATCACCGCTTCCACGGCGGCTTCGGCTTTGATGGCTTGCAGCGCGGCGTTGCGCGGTTTGATTTCCACCTCACCCTTGGCCAGCGATTTTTCACCGATGCTGATGCGGATTGGAAAACCGACGAGGTCGGCGTCCTTGAACTTCACGCCCGGCCGGTCGTCCCGGTCGTCGAGAATGACTTCCACGCCCTGGGCCGTCAGTTCGGCGTGATATCGCTCGGCGAGCTTCATGCCTGCGTTGTCCGGTGCCACGTTCAACGGCGTAATGCAAACCTGATATGGCGCGACGCTCACCGGCCAGATGATGCCGTCCTTGTCGTTGCACTGTTCGATGATGGCTTGCAACGTGCGTGTAATGCCGATGCCATAGCAGCCCATGACGGCGGGCTTGCGCGCGCCGGTCTCGTCGAGGAAGTTCGCGCCGAGTTTCTCGCTGTATTTTGTGCCGAGCTTGAAAACGTGGCCGACCTCGATGGCGCGGCGAATCTTGAGCGGCTTGGCGCACTTGGCGCAGGGTTCGCCGGCGGTGACGGTCCACAAATCAAGCCACTGCGTCACCTTGACGTCGCGTTCCATGGACACATTCCGGAGGTGGAAGCCGTCCTCGTTCGCGCCGGTGGTCATGTCGTTCGCGCCGCGCAGGCGTTCGTCGGCGTAAACTTCGGGGACATCCGGCCAGAATGCCTTACGCGCTTCGAGCAGAATCTGTCGTTGATCCATGGGCTTTTGCTCGAAGTTCAAGTGAACGGCCCCTAAGCTGCCCGGCTTTGCCCCGAGCATTACGAAACACTCGTCCGATGTTGCCGGCCGGACCTGCACCGCGCCCGTCTTTGCCATCAATTTGGTTTCGTTCATTTGGTCGTCGCCGCGCACGAGAATCAAAATCGGTTTCGAGTCGGCGATGTAAACGAGCGTCTTGATCTGGCGATTGGCCGGCACGCTGTAAGGCTCTTTGCCCAAGGCTTCGATGGTCACGACCCCGGGCGTGGCAAATTTCTCGACGACGGGGCCAATTGCGCGCGCGGCGGTTTTGGGGATGCCGCTCGTCGCCTTCTCAATGTTCGCCGCGTAGCCGCAAGCTTCGCAATAGACGACTTCGTTCTCGCCGGTTTCCGCCGGCACCATGAATTCGTGCGAGTGACTGCCGCCAATGACGCCGGTGTCTGCCTCGACCGGAATCGCCTTCAACCCGCAGCGCGCGAAGATGCGCGTGTAGGCGTCGTACATTTTCTGGTAGCTCACCTGCGCTGCCTCGTCGCTCACATCGAAGCTGTAGGCATCCTTCATGATGAACTCGCGCGCGCGCATCAGGCCGAAACGCGGGCGGATTTCGTCGCGGAACTTGACTTGTATCTGGTAAAAGGTTTTTGGCAACTGGCGGTAGGAATTGATTTCCGCCGCCACCAGCAGCGTAATGACTTCTTCGTGCGTCGGGCCAAGCA
>CAYIOH010000852.1:0-1735 GCA_964364975.1 uncultured Bifidobacteriaceae bacterium | reverse complement strand
GTCCGGCAATAAGTTCCGGACTGTCTCCGGCCTTGAGTTTCATTTCCACCCAATCGTGTAGTTCTTGGTCGCTCTCCAGCTTTCTGGTGTTGGTCTTGGTGGCTCGCCGATCAGTCCAGTGCTGAGCGACGGAGGCGGTGTATGTCCCATCTCTGGTACGGTTCCGCTTCAGCTCTCGGCTTATGACACCTGGATCACGCTGGAGGCGTCGAGCAATCTCACGAACACCCATCTTCAGCCGAAGGTAATAGGCAATTTTTTCACGTTCATACAGATTCAGCATTTGCATAGTTGTGGAGATTATGTCCTCCACCCCAGTATACCCTCCAAGTGTTGCAGGCTGACCTGAATTCAGTGGTGGCACCACCCGGATTCTAGCCCGAAACGCAACAACTAGGGTTTCTTGCCGCTGATGAAAACTTCGTGCGGGGACAGATAGTTCAGTCGTTTTCTCGGACGATGATTGAGGTTTCGAACCGCCTCGTCAACGTCCGCTTGGGTGATGGTAGCAAAGGATGTGCCTTTCGGGAAGAACTGTCGAAGGAGTCCGTTCCAGTTTTCATTCGTGCCTCGTTCCCATGAATGGTACGGCAGAGCAAAGTAGATGGTCAGACCCAAGGCGCGTTTCGTTTCTTCAAAGGTAGCAAACTCACTTCCGTTATCATTCGTTTCGCTTAGCCGCTTGGCTACGGGAATCTTTTTAAACTGTTCCACCGTTTGCGCATGCATCGTCTTCGCGTTCACATTGTGCATAAGATGGGCCAGACCATACCCGGAGACGCGCTCCACATGCGTCCCAATGCTTCCGCTCGATCCTTTTCCTTTGACGGTATCGCCTTCAAAGTGACCGAGTTCACGTCGGTTATTAATAATAGCCGGCCGCTCGGTAATCCAGGTCTTTTTAGCCCATTCACGCTCCTTTTCTCGCTGTTTCGTCCCGTGGCGCCGACGGTACTTACCCTTCCGTTGTCGTAGCAGGTAGATCAGATCCGGTCGTTCCGTGTGCAGATACTGATAGATCGTTTCATGAACCACATACTCCTTGCCCAACCGATGACGTTTCCCGGCCACTTGTTCCGGAGAATCTTTCTTCCGTAGACGATCCAGTACGGCGCGTCTGAGCCGAACATTTCTCACCAGCTTCTTCATCATCCTTCGGCCGGATGTTCTCCGATTTCGGCACAGCGTCTGAGCGTGAGCACCGTGGTATCCACGTTCATCGGCATTGCGCCTTGTCTCACGGCTGATAGTGGATCGGTTCTTCCCAATGCGCTCAGCTATCTCTGTTTGATCCATGCCGACCTCTCTCCAGGACTGTATCCTGAACCGCTGTTCTTTGGTAATCTGCGTATGGGCCATCGTAGCATGGGTTAGTGTACTAAGGTTCGTCGCTGAACCAGTATGCGCTCCCTACGAGGCCTTTGGCATCTCCATGACTCCTTGTTGCAATTGAAACTAGAATTTCCGATTGTGATATTGACGTAATAGCCATTTTTTGCTACACTAGATTGGCATCATGAACACAAATAAACAAAAAATCCGCATTGCTTCCGCAATCCTCGCTCTCAGCGGGGTGTTTGTGTTACTTAATAATCGTACATTAGCTCAAACACCGCCGGTCAGTCCTTCGGACAACCAATTTGACCGCACGGGTGATGTCTCACAGAGTCTAGATCCAGATTTGATCGCTACTTACAATGCGCAGATCGCAGAAAAACAAAAACATATAGAGAAT
>CAYIOH010000851.1:0-1736 GCA_964364975.1 uncultured Bifidobacteriaceae bacterium | reverse complement strand
TTACGCCGCGCGTGACACTGGTGGAGAAGGCCGAGATTTTTCCCCGCGTGGAAAACCTGGGCGAATTTCGCGCCCGGCTGGACTCCACGCTCAGCTTCGCCCTTTGGCAGAACCTCGCCCTCAAATTGTCCGTGCTCGACCTCTACGACACCAACCCCGCGCAAGGCGTGGACCAGAACGATCTGCAAATCCGTTCGTCGCTGGAAATCACTTTTTAGCCCGGGTGCGGAGAAATACAGCCTACTGCGTCAGTTCCTCAAGCGTCTGGACCCGCGCTTGCATCTCTTTGACGATGGGCCTCGCGCGCACGAGCGCATTTTGTTCGGTCTGGCCAACGAATGATTCCATGGCCAAACGCACTGCCGCCACCGGCTCGCCGTTGTGATCGCGCAAGGGCATGACCACGGAAACCGATTTCTTGTCTTTGCCGTAGTAAATATGGCCTTGCGTGATCGTGTCTTTTTCAACTTTGCCGCCGGCCATCCCGACCTCCTTCCCATTCTTGCTGGCCACCAGCCGCGGCTCGCCTTTCTCGTCGAGGGTGTAAACTTTCAGGCCCAGCAATCGTGGATACTTGGCCACCGTGCCGCGGACAATGACCTGCGCGAGTGGTTCGCGGGGCGTGTAAATGATTTTTGTGTCCGCGAAGTAGCTGACCGCGTCCGACTTGGTCCAGAAGCCGAGCTTGCCACTGGTGAAACTGTTGTCCGTCAACGGCGGAATCGCCTCCTTGCTGTTGAGCCAGCAGTGGATCTGGTTGCCCTTGCACTCGATTTTCAATTCGTGCCAGACGCCCTTGGCAATCTCCACCTGCGGGCCGATCGGATTGCCGCGCTCGCCGTTGACCACTTTGTAGAAGCGCAGATTGTTGCCCAGCCCGCTGGCGCGAATGACATAGAAATTCTGCTCGTTCTGAATCCGAAACGCGATTCCCGCCATCTGTTCCAACCCGCCGCTGACCAGTTTGAACTGCGTGGTCAAAGTAAAATCAGTAAAGGTTTCGCCGTCAAAAATCAGCAGCGGGAAGCGTTCGTCAGTCGGGTCCTGGCTGAGTTGGGCAAGTACGGCGCGCTTGGTGACGACTGGCGCTTTGTCCGTGAGCGGCACGAGCAACGGCGGCACTTCGTCCATGATGATTTTCCAATCGCCAACCTTGCCCTTGCCTGCAACGACGCTGCGAAAGCCCGGCGGCGTTTTGTCCACGGGCAATTCCTGGAAGTCGAAGACGCGCTCCGCGCCGAACGCCGGCAGCGACACGGCGAGCCACAGACCGAGGGATAGCTTTCGCATGGCCGCAACCCTGACAAGAAATCAGCCGCGCGACAAGCATTGTTGGAGTCCAAGCTTCAGTTTGTCGGGTTGAGGCCGGCTTTTTCGCACGCTGCGAACGACGAACGGAACAAACTAAAGTTTGAACTCCAACACCGCCGCCTGCTCTGCCGATTTTTCAGGTAGGGCGCGTCAGTTCTCTGCGCGCCGTTTCTCGTGTGGGAACGTGCGGCGCGCACCGAGTGAAGCGCCCTACCAACTCAATACACCAACACGAGCACCAGTTCGCCGCCTTCTCCACCGATCAGAGATCCGCAGATTACGCTGATTTCACAGATGCTTTCTTTTCAATCTGCGTCATCTGCGTCATCTGCGGACAAAACTCAGAAAACCAAAACGAGCACGGTAGCTTGTTCCGAAGCTTTCACCACGTCTTCAAACTTCATTTCTTTCGTGTTCGGCTCTTT
>CAYIOH010000850.1:0-1738 GCA_964364975.1 uncultured Bifidobacteriaceae bacterium | reverse complement strand
CCTCGATGCAGGCCTGGTTCATCCGGAGCTTCGCTTCCTTCAGGGCGCGGCCGACACGCTTGTTTTCGCGCGCACACCACTCGGCCTCCACGAGCATCGCGAAACGCTCGTCGAAGCCGAGCGCGGCAACGTCGGCGCTGCGTTGTTGTTCTTCCCAGGCTGCGGCCATGGCTCCGAGCCGTAGCGCCTGGAGCTTCTCGATCGTTGGTTCTTTCAGCATCTCGTTCTCCTTCAGTTCAGTGGTAGTAATCGCGCCCACGCACGTTGCCGTGGATGATGCCCGGGCCGCGCGACGACACGTCCAGTGCTGCCGCGCGATCGAGGCCGTGCTTCAGAATCGATGCCACGTGGCGATACGAGAGCGCGCCAGCGACCAGCGCCCGCGCGCACGCGGCATCGACGCGCCCGGCCTCGTACTTCTTCGCCAGCCGGAAGATACCAAGGCACGAGCGGTAACCATGCAGTGGGTGCCGGCGCTTTTTCATGATCGTCTCTGCGAATAGCGCCACGTTCGGACCCACCGTCTTGGCCCAGCTCAGGATCCTGGAGGGTGTCCACTCGACTTGCTCGCGATGGGCGACCGGCATGTGCTCGATGCACGTGGTGTGACGGCCGCGCACGTAGCTGCGCGCATGCGCTGCAACCCGCTTGCCAAGGTGGAAAATCTCCACCGTCGCACTGGTCGCACGCGCCCACAGTTCCTGCCCCCGCAGGCGGTGCAGCGCAGAGTAGTAGTGATAATCGACTTCGACGTGATAGTCGATGTTGAGCAGCACCTGCTTCCACTCCGCGTACTCGAACGGCTGGTCCGGCAACGGCTGCAGCGCTGGGCGGTCGAGGCGCTCGAAGAGATCTCGCCGGCTCGCGCCGTAGCCGCGCATCACGTACCGGTTGAGCTCGTCGATCAGCTCGCGGATCCGCTCGTTCAGCTCGGCAAGCGAGAAGAACACCTGGTTGCGGATGCGCGCCAAGATCCAGCGCTGAGCGATTCGCACACCAACTTCCACCTTGGCTTTGTCCCGAGGTTTTCCGGGACGCGCGGGGAGGATGGTCGTGCCGTAATGGGTCGCGAATTCATCGTACGTTTTCTGTATTCCCGGGTCGTACCGGCACGGCACCGTGACCGCCGACTTGAGTTGGTCCGGGACCATCGCCCCAGGCACCCCACCGAAGAACTCCAGCGCTCGCACGTTGCTCGCGATCCAGTCCGGCACCTGCTGGGTCCGCGTCGCTTCGGCGTAGGTGTAGTTCGATGCACCGAGCACGGCGACGAACAACTCGACCTCGACTAGCTCTCCGGTTTCCGGATCGATGACGCGTGGCTTCTTGCCCGAGTAGTCGAGGAAGAGCTTGTCACCGGCCACGTGCACCTGTCGCATCGACAGCCGTTGCCCCGCGCACCAACCGCGGTAGAGCTTGCAGAAGGTGGTGTAGCGATAGCCAGTCGGATGTTGCTCGAGGTACTCGACGTGCAAGAGCTGCAGCGTCACGCCAGGGCGTCGCAACTCGAGGTGCAGGTACGCCGGGTCCGGCATCGGCCGCCCACTCCGACACCCGCCAGCAGGACCGTACATGCGAGCGTCGAGCGCGCTGTCGTCGAGCGCGCGCACTTCGTCCCACGTCAGCCCGAGCACCTTCGCGCGCGTCACCGCCATCGCCACGGTGCCGGCGCTCACACCCGCTGCCCGCGCGGCGTGTCGGTGGCTGCGCTCAAGCGCCAACTTCTGCCTCAGAATCT
>CAYIOH010000849.1:0-1739 GCA_964364975.1 uncultured Bifidobacteriaceae bacterium | reverse complement strand
AGGCATGTTCAAAGTAAGCGGGAATTTTTCACACAGGCTCTGAACGCCGCGCTCCCGCCGGTTTGCCATCGGGGGCAGTGCCCAGATGCCCGCGCTTTCGTAAAGCCCTTCATTCAATAGTTGACAACCCTTTTCCATTCTGTCTTAATCCATCTGTCTTATCTGGGAAAAGAATATGACGCCCCGCAAACGACAATTCTATTCCGTTCGTTTGCCGTCTTCATCTCCCCGTCTGCGGCTCGCCGGTCACGGCTCGCCGGTCACGGCTCGCCGTTTTCTGCGAAAACGGCCACTCTGGCAGATAACCTTCTCCGAGGTTTTCGAGTTTTTTCGTCGTGGGTTTTGGCCGGGGCTTTTTCCCCCATGAACCTCCCTTCGCATTTGGTAGGGACGCGTACCACCGCGTCCCCGTATTCTGCGGAAGATCAAGGACGCGGTGGAACGCATCCCCACCACGTTCAACGACTGCGCCGCGTGCGGGCACGCGGCCTACAGGAAACGGCGGAAATCGCCCGGCGTTGTAGGCCCGGTGCCCTCACCGGGTGGGTGTTCAACAGACTTTTAGAAAGGAAAACACACCATGAAACCAACCACCACACAGTCACAGGAACAAACCGACATGAAAGCGAACTACGGTATCATAACCACGGATGACACGGATTTCCCGGATAAGAAGCAGCAAATTCCTTCCATCCGTGCCATCCGCGTAATCCGTGGTCTCCTCCTCTGCTGCCTGCTGCTCGGCTCGCTGCCAACGGCGCGGGCCGCGACCCTCACCGTCACCAACCTCGATGACAGCGGCCCCGGCTCGCTCCGCCAGGCCATCGCCGATGCCGCGCCCGGCGACAGCATTGATTTCGCCGTCACCGGCACCATCACGCTGACCAGCGGGGAACTGGTGATTACCAATGACCTGACCATCAGCGGGCCGGGCGCGACGAATTTCACGGTTAGCGGCAATGATCTCAGTCGAGTGTTCAATATCAATTCGGCCAGCGCGGTCGTTGCCATGTCTGGCCTCGCGATTATCAACGGCAATCCTGGTGTTGACAACGGAGGTGGCATCAGGAACCTGGGGAATCTGACAATCAGCAACTGCATTGTCTCGCAGTGCATCGCAATGATGGCAGGAGCCGGTATTCTTTCTGACAATTCGTCCACTTTACGAGTCGTTAACAGCGTCGTTTCTAATAACTCTTGCTTGTCCGGTGGGAACTGGGGTGCGGGCATTGCCTGCGTGGTTAATGTCCAACTTAGCGTCATCAACAGCACCTTCTCGTCAAACTATCATCCGACCGCGGGTGGTGCGATCATGCTTGGGAACGGTGGCGTCGGAGCCATCACCAACAGCACCTTCTCCAGCAACAGTGCCCCGGCAGGTGGCGGAATTTACCTCCAATATGCTACCAGCTTGTTCCTCGACAGTTGCACGATATCAGGCAATACGGCTGGGGAATACGGAGGTGGTGGAATTCACAACTATGCGAGCTTCACTGCCGTAAACATGCGCAACTCTCTTGTCGCCGGCAACAGCGCGAATACTGGCCCCGATTGTTCCGGTCCAATCGCCTCACTAGATTACAACCTCATCGGCAACACCAACGGCGCGACCATCACCGGCGTCACCACGCACAACATTTATGGCCAGGACCCGTTGCGCGGCCCGCGGGCGGACAATGGCGGGCCGACCCCGACGCACGCGCTCTTGCCCGGCAGCCCGGCCATTGACCACGGCAGCA
>CAYIOH010000848.1:0-1740 GCA_964364975.1 uncultured Bifidobacteriaceae bacterium | reverse complement strand
GCCGTCAGCAAATCGAAGACGGTGGGCGCCACATGGGTGTGCGTACTGTGCAGCAGCAGGCATGAGCCGGGCAATCCTGTGCGGCGGGCAAATGCCGCCTGGGTCGCCTTCACGAAGGCGTTGTCGAGGATGCAAATATCCACCGACACCAGCACAACCGTCTGGCATCCCTGGCGGAAAGCGATGGCATTGGCGGTGAGCGGATCGCGCGTGTGCCGGGCGCGCCGTTCGTGCATCTGACCAAGAAGGGTCAATCCGGGTGGTGGCGTAAAATCGGTTTCAGCCGCGCCAACGAGCAACGGCGTGGATTTTTGTTTCATGATCGCTTCATGTTGGTTAATTTGTCTTCAGCACTTCGATGAAGGCTTCCTGGGGGATGTTGACAGTTCCCACGGATTTCATGCGTTTTTTGCCTTCCTTTTGTTTCTCCCACAGCTTGCGTTTGCGCGTGATGTCGCCCCCATAACATTTGGCGGTGACGTTTTTACCCATCGCCTTGACGGTTTCGCGCGCGATGATTTTGCCGCCAATTGCCGCCTGGATGGCGACACGAAAAAGTTGCGGCGGGATGACCTCACTGAGTTTGAGCGCCAAAGCCCGTCCGCGACTTTCCGCCTTGGCTCGATGAACGATGCATGAGAAGGCGTCCACCGGCTCGCCGTTCACCAGAATATCGAGTTTCACGAGATCGCTCTCGCGGTAACCGATGGGTTCGTAATCCATCGAGCCATAACCGCGGCTGATGCTCTTGAGTTTGTCGTTGAAATCCACCAGAATTTCATTCAGGGGCAGGTCGCAGGTCAACATCACACGACGGCTGTCCAACGTCTCCGTCTGGGAATAGGCGCCCCGACGATCCAGAATCAAGCTCATCATGTCGCCGATTTCGCTGTTTGGAATCATGATGAAGGCGCGCACAATCGGTTCCTCCATCAACATGATGACGCTCGGATCCGGCAGATGCACCGGGTTATCAATTTCGAGGACTTTGCCATCCGATTGGGTAACCCGATAAATCACGCTGGGATAGGTGGCGATGATGTCCAACTGATGCTCGCGCCGCAATCGTTCCTGGACAATCTCCATGTGCAACAACCCCAGGAATCCGCACCGAAAACCGAAGCCCAGCGCGACCGAACTTTCCGGTTGATAAACAAACGCCGAATCATTGAGTTGCAGTCGTCCCATGCAATTTTTGAGTTGCTCGTAATTGGAGGTGTCAATGGGATAGATGCCGCTGAAAACCATGGGATGCACCTGCTGAAATCCGGGCAGCGGCTCGCGGGCGGGTTTGCGAACCAGCGTCACCGTGTCGCCGATTTTGCTTTCAGCGGTGGTCTTGATGTTCGCAATCAGATAACCCACTTCACCCACTCCCAGGGACTCCTGCTTGATCGGATGCGGATTGAACGTTCCCACTTCCTTCACTTCATAATCGCCACCGGAGGCCATCAGCCGAATTAACGTCCCGGCGCGCACCTCGCCATCAAAGACGCGGATGTGGATCACCACGCCCCGTTACGTGTCGAAAACCGAATCAAAAACCAACGCCCGCAGGGTATCCTCCCCGCTCGGGGAAGGAGGCGGGATGCGGTGAACGACTGCTTCGAGAATCTCAGGGACGCCCGTGCCCACCTTGGCGCTGACCAGAATCACCTCTTCTCCGGGGATCGTCAAAATGTCCTCGATCTGCCGGATCACCGAAGGCACATCGGCGTTGGACAGATCAATTTTGTTGAT
>CAYIOH010000847.1:0-1744 GCA_964364975.1 uncultured Bifidobacteriaceae bacterium | reverse complement strand
CGGCTTCAAGGTCGAGCGGAAGACGGGGAGTGGCGGGACGTACGCTCAAATCGCCACGCAGGGGGCGAGCCTGAACTTCTACACGGACTCGGGGCCGGCGGGGGGCACGACCTACTGCTACCGGGCGCGGGCGTACAACGCGACAGGGGACTCGGCCTACTCCAACGAGGCCTGCGCGACGATATCGGGCACTGCGCTTTCTCTGTCGGTAGCCCCCACTGTCTTTCAACCACAATTCACGGTCGGTGATCAGTCTGCCACCCTCGGTTTCTTCATTCAGAATCAATCCAGCGGCCCGTTGACGGGGACCATCGCGGCAAGTCCGTCTTGGTTGACGGTAAATGGGCATGCGTCCTACAACTGGGTGGCCCCCGAAACGGTGAATGCGACGGCCAATCCGGCTGGGCTGTCGCCGGGCATCTACACTGGGACACTGACGGTCACCGCAGCGGCCGCATCGAACTCGCCAATATCAATTCCGGTGACCATGACGATTCTGGCGCCCCTGCAAATTGCTAGCGTTTCGCTGCCAGATGCGATCTCCGGCCAGTCTTATAGCTTTCAGCTGCAAGCCAGCGGCGGCACGGGATACGTTTGGAGCCTAGAAAGCGGCGTCCTGCCCCTTGGCCTGACACTCACTCAAGCTGGATTGATCAGTGGCACTCCGAGCGCCATTTCGGGCTCCACAACGCGAACCTTCAATATCGGCCTACGAGACGCGAAAGGACGTGTTGTCTTCAAGACCTTCACGATGAACTGGAAACAAGGGCTGAGCATCTCGCAGACCGGCCCGTCGAACTTTCAGTTTGCTGTTGGAACGCCTTACAGCGCAGGGAACTCGATCAGCTTTCAAGGTGTGGGAGGGACGCCGCCCTACACTTGGTCGGCCACGGTGCTCCCGGCGGGACTCGCCATTAACTCAGGTTCGGGATTGGTCACCGGGACGCCCACACAGCCAGGCACGTTCGCAGTCGCGATCACTCTCACCGACGCCTCAAATCAGAGCACCACTGGGACGTTCAACCTGGTGGTAGTGACCACACCGCTGCTCATCACTACGGCGTTCGGGCAGACACCAGCGACGCTTCCCTCGGGCATGGTCGGAGTGGCGTACAACCAGGTTCTGGGTGCGGCAGGCGGCAGCCAAGCCGGCTACCAGTGGACTGTGCAGGGCAGCCTGCCTCCCGGTCTGATGACGCAGACTCCGAATGGATGTACGTTAAGCATTTGCGGATTGCAGTTTACGGGAACACCGACACAGGGGGGCACGTTTAACTTTACCGTCCAGGTGAAGGACTCGCTCAATAACACGGCGCAACAGTCGTTCAGTCTGATCATCAACTCAGGCACTCCGCCACAAATCACATCGACGACGTTGCCGCGGGCCACAGTGGGGCAGTCGTACAGCTTCACTTTTGCGGCGTCCGGTGGGAGCGGAAGCGGATACCAATGGTCCTTCGTGGGCAACGGACCGGATTCCGGTCTTCAGCTGGCGGCTGGCGGTGTACTGAGCGGCACGAGCAACGTGGCGAATGATTGTGACTATGGCTGGGGGACTCCCGCGACTTTCCAGGTGAAGGTTACCGATTCGGCGGGGCAATCGAATTCCAAGCAGTTCTGCCTGACGGCCTTCTATCCGGCGCCGCAGATCACCAGCGTGAATCCGGCGGGCGTGGTGGTGGACGGGCAATCGCACACGATCACGGTGAGCGGCAACAACATGCGCAACAACGCCCAAGTGTAC
>CAYIOH010000846.1:0-1748 GCA_964364975.1 uncultured Bifidobacteriaceae bacterium | reverse complement strand
AAACGCGCCGAAGAGGATCACAAGGTCAAGGCCGTGATTCTGAAAGTGGATTCACCGGGCGGCGAAGTGCTGGCATCAGACGACATTTCGAATGCGATCAAGGATTTCCAAAAACAAAGTCACAAACCGGTCATCGGCTCGATGGGTAGCCTGGCGGCATCGGGCGGTTATTATGTGTCCGCGCCTTGCCGATGGATAGTCGCGAACGAACTGACGATCACTGGCAGCATTGGCGTCATCATGAGCACCTGGAATTACCGCGGCCTCATGAACAAGGTCGGCCTCCAACCGTTCACGTTCAAGAGCGGCAAGTTCAAGGACATGTTGAGCGGCTCGCGCGAACCGGCGGATATTACCGCCGAGGAAATAGCGATGGTGGATAAACTCATCAACGAAACCTACGCCAAGTTCAAGAGTGTCGTGGCTGAGGGACGCAGCCGGGCGCATGAAAAGAACAAGAGCGAGGGCAAAGCGTTGGCGCACGATTGGGTAGATTACGCGGATGGCCGCGTGCTTTCCGGCAAAGAAGCGGAGCGTCTCGGCTTTGTGGATGAGCTGGGTGATTTCGACGACGCAGCCGATCGAACGAAAGAAATTGCAGGTGTCAGCGAGGCCAATTTGGTCGAATACCGCGTGCGTTACGACCTGTCCGACTTTTTCCGCATGTTCGGCAAGACCGACGCACACGCCCTGAAGGTGGACTTGGGCGTCGAGCTTCCGAAAATCGAAGCGGGCCGGCTGTATTTTCTCTCACCCACCTACCTGCATTGACCGTGAAAGGCGTGACCGTCATCACGCATCCGCTGGTGCAGCACAACCTCACGCGGTTGCGCGACCTGCGAACGCAATCCCAGGAGTTTCGCCGCGTGCTCAGCGAGGTCGCCGCGCTGATGCTCTACGAGGCCACCCGCTCGTTCGCCGTCCGCGGCATTTCGGTCAGGACCCCGCTGGCGGCGACGCGTGGTTTCCGGCTGCGCCGCGAAGTGTTGCTCGTGCCGATTTTGCGCGCCGGGTTGGGCATGTTGGACTCCATTCTACAGCTCATCCCAAACGCGCGCGTTGGCTTCATCGGCTTGAAACGCGAGGAAACGACACTCCGCGCCACGTCGTATCACAAAAGCCTGCCGAGGAATCTGCGCCGCTTGGAAGTCATTCTCATTGATCCCATGCTGGCCACTGGCGGCAGCACGGTGGCCGCGATGGATTTGCTCTGTGAACGCGGCGCGATGCATGTGCGCCTGGTCAATCTAGTCGCGGCACCAGAAGGCGTTCGGCGCGTGCGTCGGCATTATCCCGATTTGCCCATTTTCACCGCGGCGGTGGATCGCAACCTGAACGAGCGCGGCTACATTGTTCCCGGATTGGGCGATGCGGGCGACCGTTTGTTTGGAGTGTGAGGAGAAGCCGTTAAATGCCAGCCAGACTTAACGCAGAGTCCGCAGAGAACGCGGAGACACGCAGAGAAATCAAGAATCCTCTGCGAAGCTCTGCGCTCTCCGCGTCTCTGCGTTCAACCAACTCTGACTTTCGCTTCTGGCACCATGAACTCGTCTGACAATCTACTGATGGTCGCGGACAGCGACCACGATGCAAACATGCTCTACGCCACCGGCATGTTTGTGCCCGACCCGTTCATTTACCTGCGACGACGCGGACGGGCGACCATCGTGATGAGCGACCTGGAAATTGACCGTGCGCGCAAGCAAGCGCCGCATTGCCGCGTCGTTTCCCTCAGCGCGTACCAGAAA
>CAYIOH010000845.1:0-1750 GCA_964364975.1 uncultured Bifidobacteriaceae bacterium | reverse complement strand
TGTCGCCATCGTCGCATTGATGGGCCTGGCGAGTTTTGGCATTGTATTTGATTTGGCGAGCGATGGGAAAATACGGCACTTCATCCAGTCAAATCTGATGCCCCTCCCAAGCGCTGAAGCGGGCAAAGAACTCTCCGCGCCTGAAACTCTAAATGTGACCAATTTAACATTTTCTTCCAAATTGCCATTGGAAGTTGAAGCAGTTGCGCAGCCGGAAGTTCAACTTCCAAATCCTCAGCAAGAACCGCCACAGGTGACCGTCGATGCCGCCAAACCTGCAGAACTGGCGCCAAGCCCTTTGCCGGAAACTGCGCCAGTAACAGAGAAGCCAGCCGATACGGCGGAACAGGATGCGCCATCCACGTCTGTCGTGGCTCCACGGCAACAAGGCGATGTTATTCGCGATTGCGCCGATTGCCCTGAGCTTGTTGTCGTTTCGGCCGGAAACTTCACGAAAGCTGATGAAGCTGGTCCGACAGCTACCAACATCGATCACGACTTCGCCATCGGGCGCAATGACATCACGTTTGATGATTGGGACAGGTGCGTAGATGACGGCGCGTGCAAGGCTATTGCGGATGATTCAGGTTGGGGCCGAGGCAGCAGACCGTTGATCTTCGTGTCTTTTGATGATGCGACCACGCAGTATTTGCCCTGGCTTTCCAGGCTCAGCGGCAAAGAGTACCGCCTGCCCACCAAGGATGAATGGCAATATGCAGCGCTTGGTGGAGCAGGTGCTGCGGAGACAAAAGGCCAAATTGGCGATGCTTCGCAAGACTGCTTTAACGCCACCGGACCAGCTGCCGGAAACTGTCCGGACACCTACAATGGCACAGCACCAGTTGGTTCATTCGCGCCGAACGCGCTTGGCCTCTATGACATGAAAGGCAATGTGTGGGAGTGGTCGGCGGACTGCTGGCGGCCGTTCTCCTACGCGCCAAACGCGAGCTCCAATACCTGTGACAAACGAGTTGTTCTTGGCGGCGCATGGTCCACTGACCGGGGCGAAGTGAACGGCCAAGTCGCCGCATGGGAAAAATCCAGCCGGAAAACCAATTCCATCGGATTCCGCGCTGTTCGATCACTGCCTTGATATTTTGTACCCCAAACTTGGAGAACCTGAAATGAACCACAATATTTCCCTAACCGTGAAGCTTGCTCTTTCTTTGGGCATCATGCTCAGTGCAACTGAGGCCGCTTTCGGACAAGGCATGGTTTCCGCGCCTGATACCGGGCAGCTGACAGTGCAATACGCCAGCATTGCACAAGCGTCCGAGCAGGAAATTGTAACCGTGCAACGCCTCTTGCGCCGCCTGGGATATTTGAAAACTGAGCACCTGTCGCACAAGATGGATGAGTCGACCGCTGCGGCCCTGGAAGCACATTTTGCAGCCGTGGGAGGCGCTGACCAAACCGTGAATGCCACACAGGCCATCCGCTCGCTGTTCACCGAAGCGTGGGCAAAGGAAGGCTGGGGTACGGGCAGCGTCGACGGTCAAGACCTCGTTGTGGACAAGGACAAGGTAAAGGGCGCGCAGCAGATTTTGAAAAGACTCGGCTTTGAGCCGGGTCCTGTGGACGGTGTTTTCGGCCCTGCAACATTCGCAGCAATCGAATCTTTCCAGGAAGACGCGGGAATGAAGGTTCGCGGGCTACTCACGCAAGACACATTCCACAACATCACTCGTGCGCTCAAATTTGCCGACAAGCCCCCCCAGACGATCATCCATATGCTGAACTGGACGACCTA
>CAYIOH010000844.1:0-1750 GCA_964364975.1 uncultured Bifidobacteriaceae bacterium | reverse complement strand
TCGACGAACCTGGTGGATTGGGAGAAGATCGGTGTGGCGGCGGACAACGGTACGGCAACGTTTGAGTTTGAGGACGCGAAGTCTGCGCCGCTGCCCGCGCGATTTTACCGGATTGTGTCACCGTAGGCGCGGTGGCAAAGAATGAGCGCGGCTCGATCAGAGCCGCGCTATTTTTTGCAGCAACGCGGTGGTGGATTTGTCCGGCACGAAGGGGATGATGACGATTTTTCCGCCGGCAGATTCCACCGCGCGACGCTCTTCCCGGCTCAACGTGTCCAGCGCGCACTGCCGGTTAATGGGAATCCTTCCTATTCGTCGCAATCACGAAGAGACGCTTCCCCTCGGTCGCGACCATGCCGAGGAAGCGAAACAGCCGCCGCACCGCACCCATTTCCGGCCAGGCGGCCAGAACCTGCCGCGAGAGTTGGTCCGCTTCCGCCGACCGGCCGAGCGCGCGAAGGCAATCCGCCTTCAACTTCTCCGCCCAGCGCACGCGCAAGTCGGACAGCAACGTGGCGTCCAGATATTTCAACGCCTCCGTATGTTGCCCCTGGCCGGCCAACTCTTCCGCGAACAAAATCAAACGCGCCACCGCCTGCGACTCCAGTTTGAAGTAAAGGCCGCTGAAATGATTGCGCTCCTCGGGGCTCATGGCGGTGTGGCGTTCTTCCTGGAACGTGGCGTAAACGTCGGAAAAGGTTTCCTGTTCCTTGGCCAGCCCGGCGGCAACCTCCTCCATTGCTTTCAGCGCCGTAGCGCGAGCGGCTTCATCGTGCGGATGCATGGCCGCGATCAGCTTGCGCGCGGCCTCTTTGCGTTCCGGCAGCATCAGTTGAAAAAAACGCACCCAGAACGGCACGTTGCGCATCCGTTGCGTCCGACCTCGCCCGCCGATGGGCGCGATGGTAATCGGCAGCTTGGAGAATCGTCCTGCCATCCGGCCGATCTGATCCGTCCAAAGATCATCAAACCAAAACGGAAAGTACCCCGGGAAAAAGTACCCCAGCGCCTTCACCCAACCCCAACCGAGGATGGGATACGTGGCCTGGTCCGCCGTGTTGGGATCGTGCGCGAAGGCCAGCAGCACACCGTCCGGATATTCGGCAAATTTGGCGCGAACAATGTCGTCCCACCCCGGCGTGGCGAAGTCGGATTTGTCGGTCGAGAGCATGTACACTTCCGACGTGCGGCCCGAGGCATTCCACAACGCCTGGTGAATTTGCCCCAACCCCGCCGTGCGCGGTGCGATGTGCCAATGAATGGGGAGGCCTGGGTCGGGGATTGCTTTGGCGTCAATCGCCTGCCGCGTGATCTGGTCGTCCTCGTCCACGTAAATCCACAGATGCGTTTTATCCTTCTGGGCCGTGTTGGCTTTCAACGACGCGAAGCTTTGCGCAAGCATCTCCGGCCGGCCGCGTGTGGCGCACAGGATGGAAATCTCACCGTCCCGGATCCCGGATTTGCCGGGGTCAAGGTGCGTGGATTGCGTGCCGTTCATGAGGCGAGCAGGCTAAGTTGTTCCCGTGTCGCGTCAATTCGATTTGCGCGGTAGTGGCGCAAGCCTCCGGCTTGCGATGGTATCGTCAACCTTCCAGGTTGGCGGCTGTGATTATGGCAAACGTCAGTCGCCAAGCCAGAGGCTTGGCGACACTAATGCAAGCTGGAAGCTTGCGCCACTAACCTGGTCGCAATCGCCGTGTGCATCTGGTAGGTTCCCCCAGTGCGCGGCCTTCAAGCCACTTCAACGTTC
>CAYIOH010000843.1:0-1756 GCA_964364975.1 uncultured Bifidobacteriaceae bacterium | reverse complement strand
AGGCGTGCCGAGAAATGGGTGTAGATCAGGTCGGTCCATTTGAAGATCGCGGCAAGCCGGTGGGCCGCGGCGAGGTCGACGCGCAGGGCCCACTCTTCCTTGCTGACGCGCTCTTTAACGGACTTGGATTGGCCGGGCTTGAGTACGGCGCTCATCGGGAACCTCCTTGGACGAAGTGGATTCTACTGCGTCAAGCGCTTCCAGCAGCAGGGCCGGATCGTTCCGCGAAAGCCGCGCGGCATCCGACAGCACGCGGCGCCACAGCCGGGCGCGCCGGTGGCCGTGGTAGAGGCCGAGCATGTGGCGGGCGACATGACGCACGGAGACGCCGCGGGAAACGATTTTCTCGCAGTACTCGTGCATTTTCCTTGCCACCAGCTGGCGTGAATTGCCGTCATCCGCGAGCACCCAGGGCTGGTGATACGCCGCCCGGCCGAGCATCACGCCATCGACCCTGGATTGCTGGTTTTCGATCTCTTCCGCAGTTGAAACGCCGCCGTTCAGGATGAAGTCGAGGCCGGGAAAGTTTTCCTTCAGCCGGTAGAC
The DNA here is from genome assembly GCA_964364975.1 of uncultured Bifidobacteriaceae bacterium. GTDB lineage: Bacteria > Verrucomicrobiota > Verrucomicrobiia > Limisphaerales > JADLHS01 > JALOTT01. The sequence continues at coordinate 1,210 of CAYIOH010000843.1, read as the reverse complement.
ATACTCATACCTGAGCGGCGGGACCTCGCGGTTTTCCCTCGGCGAAAGTCCTTTCAGCACCGCATTGCGCGCATGGACGATGAAGGTCCGGCATCCAGCTTCGGAGACCGTCTTCACGAATTTTTCCACGAAGGAAAAATCCTCCAAGGCGTTCAAACCAATCCGATGCTTGACCGTCACGGGGATCTTCACTGCTTCGCGCATGGCGCGCACGCAGTCGGCCACCAGCTCCGGTTCGGCCATCAGGCAGGCGCCGAACGCGCCGCGCTGCACCCGCTCGCTCGGGCAGCCGATGTTCAGGTTTACTTCGTCGTAACCATATTGCTCGACGAGCGCGGCGCATTTCGCGAGTTCATCGGGCTCGCTGCCGCCCAGCTGCGCCGCCACCGGATGCTCCTCGGCGCTGAACGCGAGGTGCTGCTCGACGTTGCCGTGGAGCAAGGCGCCGGTGGTGATCATCTCGGTGTACAGAAACGCGCTGGAGGAAACCTGGCGCAGGAAATAGCGGCAGTGCCGATCAGTCCAGTCCATCATCGGCGCCACGCAGAGACGATGAGCGTTGTTTATGCTGGAGTTTTTCTGAAATTCAGTCACTTATGTCTAAGCAAGGATTGGTCCGTTTCCCGCTATTTTCCTCGGTTTTCCTCCGTTTCTCACCGTTTCGGTGTACCTAAAGTGCACTAGGTACACCGACTTTGAATCTATGCATCGATGGCTCCTTCAGGGAGCGAGTTTCCGTTTAAGGGAATAACGGTCGGTCCAGTCGCTTTCATAGTACGACTGGAGCCCGACCGGATTCTCATCTGCCGGGGATGCACCATGTAGCTGCCTGCCGCGACGTTCGCCCACTGGATGGTGAACCGACTCGAGGTGGCCGTGCCGATCGGGTTGCCGTTGGCGAAGAACTGCACCTGCGTCACCGTGCCGTCGCTGTCGGCGGCGTTGATGCGCCGATGTGATTGCGCTCAGCGGTGCTTTATCAACTCGTCCACCGTCAGGCCAATGTCCCTGGCGATCTTGCGTAGCAGGATAGGTGAGATGTCGCGCCCGGCGTGGAATGGAACTGTTGTTGCGCGCCCGTCGGGATGGCGGAACTGCTTGTGAGATCCACGCTGGCGCACTTACGAAAAGACGATTGCATTCAGGATCGCGATGACCTAGCGAGGTTTGAGGACCGGGCAGCACGGACTCTAGCAAACGAGGACGGTCT
>CAYIOH010000842.1:0-1756 GCA_964364975.1 uncultured Bifidobacteriaceae bacterium | reverse complement strand
ACGCCCAGCAAGCCGACGCCCGCGGCCAGGTCGTTGTTGCGAATCGCGCACACGCCCGCAAAGATCAGCGCGAACGCGCCGATGAACTCCACCACGCGTTGTTTGAGCAGGTTTTGATTCACGGTCAGGGCTTGTTGGTTTTCAGAGTTGATTCATTGCTCAAGATTGGAAATGCCGGTGCCGCCGCTGGCGCAGACAAAGTTGCAGGCAGTTTCGATCTAAGCTCCTCCACCTTGATGCCCGCCTCGTTGCCAAGGGAGCTGTAGCCTTGCGCGCGGGCGATTTCTTCGTAAAGACTGCGCGCTTCATTGAGTTTGTTCTGTGATTCGTAAATTCGCGCCAGGGCAAATTTCGCTTGCGGCACCACGATTTCGCCCGGCTGCCGGTCAATCAATTCCTTGTAAGCCCGCGCCGCTTCTTCCGGCTTGGCCAGCACATCGAGGGATGCCGCCACACCGAGCATGGCCTGACTGCGGAAAGGGCTGTCCGGATAATCGCGAGTGAATTTCTGGAATTGCGCCTGCGCCTCCGCATACTTGCCCTGCGTGAACAAAGCCCCCGCAGCCGCCAACAGCGCCCGCGCGCCCGCGCTCGTACCGGGATGGGCGGCCGCGACTTTCAAATACGCGTCCGCCGATTCCGCGCGATTGCCGCCGGATAAAGTCGCCGCCACGGCATCGGACAACGCCTCGCCGGCAGTGACTTCTTTCTCACCCGCCGACCAGACGTAGTAAGAGACAATCACGCCTACAACAACCAGGATGCCCGCGCCCCAGGCGACTTGCTTCTTGTTCGCCTCGAACCACGCCCATGCCTGCTCAAAAACCGTTAAACCCGCGACATTTTGTTCCATATTGGGCGAGCAATCTTTAGGTCGAGCGCCCAAAACGCAAGCCTAAATCCGTAGCTTTGGCGGCGCGAACATTTGAGCAAATTGTGATTCTCCTCGGCGACTCGGCGTCCTTGGCCCAAAAAAACGTTTGACGCTTTCCATGCTTTGAATCAACCTATCCACATCCGTTGATATAACGGTCTCATGCAGAGTGGCTGAGGGACTGGCCCGATGAAGCCACGGCAACCGGCCCCGACTACGTTCGGGGTGACCAGGTGCCAATTCCAGCCCCGATGGGTGTCGGGGGAAAATGAGAAGCGTGTGCGAATTTTTTAGCCCCTTCTCTCCGTGAGTCGGGGCTGTTTTGTTTGCCCTGAAATGGTTCGTAGCAGCGGACGTGAGTCCGCTCTAACTGAAAGCATGAGCCGACTCACGTCGGCTGCTACGGTTGAAAGAAAGTTTATGGAAAAGCACGAAGGCTTCATGAAGGCGCTCAAGTGCCGCGAGTGCGGTCGCGAGTATCCCCTCACGGCCACACACGTCTGCGAGTTCGACTTCGGCCCGCTGGAGGTCGTCTATGACTACGACCGCATCAAACGCTCGCTCACCAAAGCCGCGATCCAATCGCGCCCGCAATCCATGTGGCGCTACCGCGAGTTGCTGCCCGTAGCCAACGACCCGACGGTCGGGCTGGAGGTCGGCTTCACGCCATTGATCAAGGCAGACCGGCTCGCGAAAGAACTCGGCATCCGCGAAGCTTGGGTGAAGAACGACGCGGTGAATTATCCGACGCTGTCATTCAAAGACCGCGTGGTGAGCGTCGCGTTGAGCCGCTCGCGCGAACTGGGTTTCGACACCGTTGCGTGCGCCTCGACCGGCAACCTCGCCAATTCCGTTGCCGCCAACGCCGCGTCCGCCGGGTTG
>CAYIOH010000841.1:0-1763 GCA_964364975.1 uncultured Bifidobacteriaceae bacterium | reverse complement strand
CTGTTCGTTGATGCTCCCGGGCCGCATCTCGCCGATTAGCGTGAGCTTGGCCTTGATTTCCTCGATCCGCTCCTCCAGTTTCTCGATTCTCATTGACCTACCTTATCATAATTATGTCTGATAGCCTATATAGGCTATCATATATAAATGGGTGGGCAAATTGACCAAGATATCCCGCATCCGAAGGTCCCGTAGCGAATGGAAGACCAAGGCCGTTTCCCGGGCAACCCAACTGCGCTGCCAGCGCAAGAAGTCGGCCCGCTCCCAGAAGCGGGAAGACGCGCGCCGCCTGGAACTGGAAGAACGGGTCAGCTTTCTTGAGTGCGAGAACGCCGCGTTGAAATCAACTGCCGCGCCGCACCTGCCCGCCGTTGGTGGCGGCGACTCCCTTGACCGGCGGCGAACCGCCTGCGTCATGATGGTCATCGAGGGAATCGTTTCCTTTCGCGCCGTCCCGCGGATATGGGGTGTGCTCCAGCGCCTTGGCTGGGTTTCAATTCAGATTCCGCACTTCACCTCGGTCATCCACTGGACGCTGCGCGCCGGCATGACCATTTTCAACGAAGTCGGCTCCACGGATGAACCCTGGATTGCCGTCATCGATTGTTCCATCGACATCGGAACCAGAAAGGCCCTTGTCGTCTTGCGCGTATCGCTCTCGGCGCTTCATCAAAAACAAGACGCCATCGGGCTCCAAGACTGCGAGTGCATCGGCTTAAAGATCGCGACGCGCTGGAACGGCCCGCTCGTCAAGGACGCCCTGGCTGATATCTTCGGCAAAGCAGGCATGCCGCGGGCGATCATTAAGGACGGCGGCACGGACATCAAGCGCGGCGTCGAGCTTTACCGAGAGGCGCACGACGCGGAACATGTCCAGATCATCGAGGACGTCGGCCATCTTGCGGCCAACGCGTTGAAAGCCGAGTTCGCGTGGCGAGCCGCTTTTGCGAAATTCCTGGACATCGTGCGCAAGGGAGCGGCTCGAATCAGGCAAACCAGCTTGGCATGGCTCCTGCCTCCCAAAGTCAGAACCAAGGGCAGATTCCAGGGGATCACGGAAGTCGCCGAGTGGGCCGGAAAACTTCTCAATCTCATGGGCGGACCCGGCCGATCCAAAAATGACAGCGAAGTCGGGATGCTCCGGAAAGCCTTCCGCGGACTTTCCCAGCTGCGCGGATTCCTGGAACAATTCTGCGCGACGTGCGAGGTCGCGGAACGCTTCTTGAAGCTTCTCAAGCGCGAGGGGCTCAATCAGGCGACCGGCGCGGAGGCAAAGATCATCTTGAAGCAGCTCCCGCGAGATTCGAAAGTTCGCGCACGGCTGTTATCCTGGATTGACCGCCATCTCAAAATCCAGCGCGGACTCGCCATTGGACAGCTCCCGCTTCTCGTCAGCAGCGATGTCGTCGAATCGTTGTTTGGAAAGTTCAAGACGATCGTCCAGAGGAATCCGCAGGCTGAGCTCAACAGGCTCGTTTACATCATCCCGCTGCTTTGCGGCATGCACACCAGCGCTGAGATCGATCGCGCTTTGCGTGGCTGCTCTCACGGTCAAATGCTCGACCAAATTCAAAAAACAATCCCGCCCACGCTGCGACAGCAACGCCATCGAATTCTCGACGCGCAACCATCAGGACAGGTATCAGAAACCGGGGCCACGGCAAGGCTCGAAGCGGGCTGAATTTCTACACCCTAGGATGAGCCTGCGGGCGAGGGGGGCACGCCTTCATACGATCCAGCCGCCCATTTTGTTCCGCGACGAC
>CAYIOH010000840.1:0-1767 GCA_964364975.1 uncultured Bifidobacteriaceae bacterium | reverse complement strand
CTCACGGCTTCGCTCGGCGTCGCGCCGCTCAGGCCGCCGGTGTCGGGACGCGCGTCGGTGACCTGGATGAAAAAGTCCTGGCCGAATTCCTTGATGCGCAAAACTTCCTGAATTTGCGGCTCGGTCTGGAGCATGAAATTCTTCGGGCTGCCTCCGCCCCAAAGCACCACGCCGCTCCGGCCGCCGGCGCGTTTCGCGGCGAGGACAAAGGCGGTGGTTTCGTTCACGTCAATCGAAGGGTTCATGCGCAGCTTGCTGCCCCGCAGTTCCACGCCGGCGACGTTCATGCCAATCGTGGAATCTCCCGGCGAACTCGTGTAGCACGGCACGCCGGCGCGATACGCCGCGGCCAGCACGGACACGTCCTTGAGGCCATTCTTGCGCTCCCACTCGGCGGCGTAACGACCAATCAGGTAATGCAGTTCCGCCGTGCCCATTTCTTTTTGGAATTCAGGTTCGCAGAAAATCTGCCGCAGCAAATCGTCGGTCGTCATCAACCCGTCGGAGTAAGGGATGACGACGTCGTAGATGCGGACGAGGTCATTGTCGCGCAGATCGGTGTCGTCAAACTTGAAGCTGCCGCTGTGCACCGGGTAGTTCAGCGCGAAGTGGAGGTCGTGATAAAGGTTCGCGCCGGTGGAGACGATCCAGTCCACGAACCCGGCCTTGATGAGCGGGATGATGCTCGAGCAACCGAGGCCCGCGGGCGTGAGCGCGCCGGAGATGCTCATGCCGATGGTGACATCGGGAGCAAGCATGCGGTTTGCGAAAAGCTGGCACGCTTCCTTGAGGCGGGCGGAGTTGAAGGCAAGGAACACCTCGTCCACGAGATACTCCAGCGATTCCTTGCCGGTCAGGTTCTTCGGCTGGATGCGCTTGCCCGCCATGTATTTTTTCTTGTGCGGGCAACGTTTTTGTTTCAACCAATCCGCCATGTCGGAGAGGTCTTCGCGGGAACGAATGTGGGTTCTTTCGGTTCTGGCCATGTTTCAAAAAAATGTGGCGCTTACAATACGCAGCCGGGCGCGATTGCCAATCCTTAAATTTGTGGCGGTGAATCAACCGGCGGAAGCAACGCTCGCTTACCAGCCGAGGACGTGCGCGAAAATCAGCGGCGCGACGATGGTGGCGTCGGATTCAATGATGAACTTGGGCGTGTCCACGCCGAGTTTGCCCCAGGTGATTTTTTCATTGGGCACCGCGCCGGAGTAGCTGCCATAGCTCGTGGTCGAATCGCTGATCTGACAGAAATACCCCCAGAGCGGGACGTTCCGCCGTTTCAAATCCTGATGGAGCAAAGGCACGACGCAAATCGGAAAATCGCCCGCGATCCCGCCGCCAATCTGGAACATGCCAAATGAATGTTTGTGTGTGGCGCGCATGTAAAAATCCGCGAGCCACGTCATGTATTCGATGCCGCTACGCACCGTGTGAGGGCATTTCAGGTCGCCACGAATGAGCGCGGCGGCAAACAGATTGCCGAGCGAAGAATCTTCCCAGCCAGGCACGACGATGGGCACGTTCTTCTTGGCGGCGGCCAGCATCCAGGAATCTTTGGGGTCGATCTGATAATGGCGACGCAGTCCACCTTCGCGGAGCAATTGATAGAAAAATTCGTGCGGGAACATTCGCCGTCCCTTTTTTTCCGCATCAATCCAGAGTTCCAGCAGGGCGCGCTCGACCCGCCGGATGGCTTCGTTTTCCGGGATGCAGACGTCCGTCACGCGGTTGAGGTTGTTCTTGAGCAGGGCGAACTCTTCGTGCGGC
>CAYIOH010000839.1:1366-1769 GCA_964364975.1 uncultured Bifidobacteriaceae bacterium | reverse complement strand
CACTTTACCGTGAACATCAGCGGCAAAAGCCGGATGGCCGGACAAAATCCACGCCAAAGCCAGGGCGGAAGCGAGCGGGTTTCTAATCTTTCCCATGCTCGCTTCCTACCAGGAATTTCTCGAGCTGACTTTGCTCGATCTGATATTGCCTGCCGAAACGCTTCGCCGACAGGGCCCCGGACCTTATGTATTCATAAATGGTATGCGGGCTGACCTTGAACTTCGCGGCCAGCTCTTCCACCGTGTAAAAAACCAGCGATCCTATCTCTGTCGGCATTTCCCTCTCCTAAATGAACCACACTGACCTACACCATCAGGGTATATCGCCGACTGTCTGGTTTTAAGGGTCTTTAGGGAAGGGGGTCGTTGGGCCGAAGGGCCTATGCGTTTTTCCACGCCCCGG
>CAYIOH010000839.1:0-1356 GCA_964364975.1 uncultured Bifidobacteriaceae bacterium | reverse complement strand
ATCTACACTAACCCACACTGTTAGGTTACATGCCCCTCTGTCGAATTTTAAGGGTCTTTAGGGGAGGCAACGAGTAGGCCGAAGGGCCTATGGGCTTTTTCTACGCGAGGCACATGAGATTCCGATTGTTGCGAGAGGAGCTTGTACGTCATACGACAAATTTTGGCGCCGCGCCGGCGTTCGAGACTCCTTGCGGAGCCCTACCAGCAGGCGCGGCGCCTTTTTCTCTTCGTCCGTTCGCCCGATACAACGGCCCGGGCAAACAGCACTGGTTCATGGGGATTTTGGTCATGACCTGGGCACTGGCCTTACGTCCGTAGACGTAAGTCTTCTGGCCTGCGTCGTGAGCTCGCGAGACGAAACCCGATGTTGTCGTTGCGATTCTGCGGGTCGTTGTTGTTGCGGTTATCGGCCCGCAGGTTGCCAGCGTCCTTGTTGTTGAAGGAGCCGCCACGCATCACCCGGTTGGAGCCCGTAATATCCCCGAACCAAGATTCATCAACTCATTAAGCGACCTCCGCAAGCCGAGCGTATCCGCATGTTCCGCATGACCCAATCGGCTCCTCAAAGAAGCAACCAGATCATCCTCCGCCAATCTCCCGCCAATCAGGCCTTCCGCCCCCGACCTGAGAGAGCGAATGAGCCGACGCTTGCCCGAACCATCCAAGCGAAGAACTTGCGGCCAGAGTCGCAAACCAAGAAAAGGAATGCCTTCCGAAACTGGAGAGTGAACGGTCGCCTCGGACTTGAGCGCGAGCTTAAGATGGCACTCTACGAATTCGCGGATACGCTCGTGCGCGTCGCGCAGGAAGCTCTTCGAGTCCGAAAAAAGCAGGAAGTCGTCCATATAGCGCACGTAGCCCGGCGCGCGGAGTTTTTCTTTGACGAAGTGATCGAGCGGTGTCAGGTAATAGTTGGCGAAGTGCTGGCTGGTCAGGTTGCCTATGGGGAGGCCCTTGCCCACGGGCGAGCCTGGAGCGCCGTGCGCGATGATCCGGTCAGCAAGCTCAAGAAGCCTCGCGTCTTTGACGAGGCGTCTCAAGCCGGTTTTTAAGACATCGTGATCCGACGTCTCGAAGAACTTGCGTATGTCGAGTTTGAGAAACCGGCCGAAGCGCCTTGAGAACTGCTGGGCTCTGCGCACGGCCCGATGGGAACCTTTTCCCGGGCGGCAGGCGTAGCTGTCGAAGATCGCCGCGCGCTCGAAAAGCGGTTCCAGGACCGCGCACAGGGCGTGATGCGCCACCCGGTCCCTGAAATCCGCGGCCGAGATCGTTCTGGGTTTGGGGTCCGATATGTAAAACGTCCTGTAGGGACGCGGCCTGTAGCTGCCGTCCAGTATCTCGCGCTGAAGGC
>CAYIOH010000838.1:0-1773 GCA_964364975.1 uncultured Bifidobacteriaceae bacterium | reverse complement strand
GATCTTTGTCCTTTCTTGTTGCACCTTCTCGGCGACTTGAGTTTCCAAACCCTCCTTCGCCTTGGACAGAGTCGTTTCGCCCTCGCGAAGCGATTTCTCCCGGGCGGCGAGGTCCAGGTCCTTTTGAGCAAGGCGTTGTTCAAATTCGCGCCGGGTGGACTCGATCAATGGGGCTGCCAATGATTCAGTCAGCTTGATCTCGTTCTTACATTTCGGACAAATGATGGTTGGTTCTGCCATAATCGCCTTTCAGGATTTCGGTTCGTCACGCCACCTCGCGTGCGACACCGAATCGCTATTCAGGATGGATGTTACGGCGATTTGAGACAAGCCGTCAGTTTGATAACCGCATTGGCTCGCAAACCCAGATTCAGCTTGGCCGAATTCGTCCGGCGTTGTAGCGTTGCGTCATGCGCAAAGTAAAGAAAACCGCGTATCCGCTTACCCGCCATCAATCGGTTCACATTCTTCGTGAGGAAGCTCAGTCGAATGGGGTTCGCTCGACGACGATTGGCAATTACGTGGACGCGATCATTTGCGGCGATGCCGAGTCCACGTTGCGTGCGCTGCCACACGAATCCGTCAATGCCATCGTCACGAGTCCACCTTACTACCAGCAGCGGGATTATGGCGCGGGACTGCAAATTGGAAACGAAGCCTCGCCGGAAGTTTATGTGCAAAAGTTGGCGGGCGTTTTCCGCGAGTGTTTCCGCGTGCTGGCGAAGGACGGCACGTTGTGGTTGAACCTTGGGGACAAATACAAGGACGGGCGCTTGCTGGGAATGCCGTGGCGCGTCGTGTTTGCGATGGAAAGCATCGGCTGGATTCTTCGGTCTGACATCATCTGGCATAAAACCAACGCAATGCCTGCTTCGATCAAGAACCGCCCGACGACGGATCACGAATACGTCTTCATGTTTTCCAAGTCGCTGGACTATTTCTACAACGCCGACGCGATTCGTGAACCACACGTCACTTTCTCGGAGAAAAGCAGGATGATGGGAGGACGAGGGCATTTTGGAAAACGCGGAGGGACGCCGGAGCAAGGAAAGAACGGCGGAAATCCCAATCTCCACAATGCGCGCTGGGATCAAGCGTTTCACCCGCTGGGCAGAAACAAGCGGACCGTCTGGCAGATTCCTTTGTCGAAATTCCCGGAGGCTCATTTCGCCGTTTTTCCGGAAAAGCTGGTTGAGACTTGCGTTCTGGCCGCGACGAAGCCAAACGATTTGGTGCTCGACCCGTTTGCTGGGAGTGGAACGGTGGCACTCGTGGCCCAGCAGTTTGGGCGGCACTTCGTCGGAATTGATTGCAGCGAGGAATACTGCGCCCTCGCCAAAAAGCGACTGGGGAAAAGCCAACTGGCTTTTGGGTTGGTTTGAATCAGGTGAACCGCTTGAAAAACGGGATCAGCTTTTCCACTTCCTTTTCGAGCATCGGTTCGATGGCTTCGATCTGATTTGGGTTGGCGCGAAGATAAATCCAATGCTCGCACTTGAGGGTCTTCAAGTCTCCACCCCAAGACTCCGCGATGATGACGGGCACGCACTCGTATCCATTCTCATGCGCCACGGAAATCGCCTTGAAAATATCCCGCGTGAACAGATTGGCGTGACCGCCGCCCATCGTTTCGCGCGTCTTCACCGGCACAAGAATCGTTCGCTTCTTGCCGATGATTTGCACGTCGAACGTTTCCTCGTTGATCCGCTTTTCGCTGTCCCCGATTCCAAGTTGAACGGAACGTCTTTCAAAAACTTTTCGGAACGCTTTGCG
>CAYIOH010000837.1:0-1776 GCA_964364975.1 uncultured Bifidobacteriaceae bacterium | reverse complement strand
ACATTCACTCGTAAGATGCTGTAACATTTGTAGCCACAACCCTTTAGATTCGCATTTTATGCGCGCAATCGTCTCCTCGACCACGAGTCGATCCTCAGAATGCGCAATTATCGAATTCTATCCCAACTTAGACAAACTATTGACTTTCGAGGAAAGATGCACTACAATACCTGGCGTTGAATTCACCCCCAAGGCTTGGCAGTACCCTCACGGAAGCGTTTCCGGTTGAGTCAGCCCCTCAACGGGCATGATTGACCACTGCATTCCCTAGCAGCGTTGTTTGTCCAGGCCCTTGAACAACTTACCACTTCCTGATCTGGAGACGACAATGACCCTAAAAATTTCGCTCGCTCTCAGTGTATTTTCTGGAGGGCAGGACCGCTATTGTACGGAGGGTTATCGTGACACCCCACGGACGCAAGAGCGCCTTGCTGCAATCTCTAAACTCAAGGGCGTCAAGGCTGTAGAGATATCACAGACGGATATTACGACCGAGTTCCCCCTCCGAGAAATGAAGCGCCTCTTGAAGGAATACGGATTGGCCTGCTCCTCCGTATCCGCAAGCATGGCCCACGATCGGCGCTTTGCGCTAGGCGCTTTTGGACATCAACACCCGAAGACCCGCAATGCGGCCATCGACGAGGGTAGGAAAGCAGTCGATATTGCCAAAGAAGTCGGCGCAACCGATGTAACCCTAAGGCTTTACAGTGACGGCTTTGACTATCCGTTCCACGTCGACTACGTGACACATTGGAATACGGTTATTTCTTCGATTAAGACGATTGCGAAGTATGCCTCGCCCGAAATTAATGTCGCGATTGCGTACAAGCCGAGGGACCCCCGCAAATTTCTGACGGTCTCCACAGTCGGTAAATCGCTGTCCCTCTGCCAGGAGATCGCGATGAAGAATGTCGGCGTCGCCATGAGCTTCAGTCACGCCATGATGGCCGGCGAAACGCCCGCAGAATCGATCGCCTTCCTGACTCGAGCGAATAAACTCTTCAAGGTGTATTTCAGCGATTGCTATCGCACATCGGACGACGGGATGGTTCCTGGGAGCGTTCATCTCTGGGAACTGATGGAGGCGCTGTTCTACCTCAAAACAGCCAAGTTCAAGGACTTCGTGACCCTGGATATCGCGCCGGAACGAATCGAGCCAAGCCACGCTTGCCAGATCGCGATCGGCAATCTCAGCATCTTTTGGAAAAAGCTCGAGAAATTGGACACGAGCGAAATACGCCGAGCGCAAAAGTCCCTTGACGCGGTCGAGAGCCAGAAAATTATCCGTCGCGTCATGTTGCAGGGATAGCGTGAACACATGACGCACATCGTCTCCGAACGCCCGAACAGCGGATCGGGAATGCGTGGGAGACAGCCATTCGTGTAGTCGGCAACACTGCCGGTCTAAAGGGGTCTTCGCTCCGAAGGCTCGAACGGCTTTCGAGCCGAGGCAGTCGCTCGACGCGCCTCATCTCTCCCGAACTCGCGCGAACGCTCACCGAGGTTTCCTTCGAAGTTCAGCGGCAGGTCGCGGTCCTCTTGGATCGCGTCGGCCATGTCCAATTAACCGTCGTCGGCGACGGTCGCTCGATTTTCCTCCCCGACCTTTCGGCGTATCGGCTCGGACGTGATCGCCTCTGCGGACTGCGAATGGTTCACACCCACTTGCATCGCGGCGGAATCGACGACGAAGACCTCACCGACCTTGCGCTCCTCCGGTTGGATGCCGTCGCGGCTGTCGAAGTCGATGAGAACGGGTTGCCCGGCAAAATTCAT
>CAYIOH010000836.1:0-1778 GCA_964364975.1 uncultured Bifidobacteriaceae bacterium | reverse complement strand
GCCCTCGTAGCGGCTCATGAGCACGGAGAGCGCGGCGCGCCGCTCGTTCACCGCGGGTCCGTCGGCCTCGTCACCTTGCTCCTGTCCGGTCCCCTTCACCGAGCGGAGGCGATCGACGGTCTCGACGAGCCCTTTCTCCGCGCGTGCGGCGACCGTCGCGGGTGGCGCGGCGGCGATTGATGCGAAGGAAATGGCGATCAATGTTTTGACGAGGGCGAGTCGCGGCAGGCTGACTCTCCTCGTGGCGGCGAAGGCTTTGGAGAGTTTGCGGTTGGCGTTCATAATTGAAGCCTGCCGACCATGCTACGCGGCGTCAAATCCAGAAATGTGCGTAAAACCCTTTGGTGGTGTAAGAACGACTGTGTAAAAAGCGAAGAGGGGTATATCTGGGTTTAGTGATGAACCCAAACCGTGAACCTAGAAAGGCAGATACACCCATGAGAACGAACAGCGTCCTCGTCATTGAACCTGCCGCCAGTTGGCGGCGCTTGCAACACGCAAACGAGTTCTTCCTGCAAGACCTCGACGAACAGATGAAAGACAACCATCGGCAGTTCCTGGAAGGCCTGATGCACTACGAACGGCAGTGTTTCCTCAACGCCCAACCTTACGAGCGCACCGACCAGCGCGTGGATCAGGCCAACGGGTTCTATGCGCGTTACCTGACCACGCGGTTGGGCGTGCTACCCCTGCGCGTGCCGCGCACCCGCAGCGGGTGTTTCCACAACCAGGGGTTGCCTCGTTACCAGCGCCGCGAACCCCCAATCAACGAAGCGTTGAAGCCAGTGTTTCTCCTGGGCGTGTCCACCCGGCAGACCGGTCGCGCGCTGGCCACGCTGATCGAGGACGCGGTCAGTGCCTCGACCGTCAGCGCCATAGCCAAAGTGCTGGATGCAGCCGTGGCGCGCTGGCATGGTCGCCCGCTCACGGACCACTACCGCTATCTGATCCTCGACGGCGTGAGCGTGCGGATTCGGCTGGTGGGCAAGGTCCAACGCCGCGTGGCCCTCTGCGCCTACGGCATCACCGTCGAGGGCAAACGCGAACTGATTGACTTCCTGCTGGTCCAGGCCGAGGCCGAGGACACTTGGTCTGGCTACTTATGGAATCTGTGGAGTCGTGGTCTGCGCGGCCCGGCGCTGGAACTCCTCGTCACCGACGGCCACCCCGGTCTGCTCAAAGCGTTGAGCCGGCTTTGGCCGGGCGTGGCGCACCAACGCTGCTGGGCGCACAAACTGCGCAACTTGGAAAGCAAACTCAAAGCCGCGCAGCGCTCCTGCCTGGAGGAAGCCAAGCTCATCTACCAAGCCGCGCATCGGACCGAAGCCCTGAAGCGCTTTCGAGAATGGAAACGCCGCTGGCGAACACTCGCGCCCAAGGCGGTGGCGTGCCTGGAGGCCGACTTGGAGGAACTGCTGGCGTTTTTTGACTGCCACGCCGCGCATTGGAAGCGAGTCCGCACGACCAACGTGATCGAACGGCTCTTCGTGGAAGTGCGCCGCCGGATCCGTACCATGTGCGCCTTCACCACGCGGAGCAGTTGTGAGCGTATCCTCTACAGCGTCTTTGATCGCATGAACACTTATTGGACCCAGAACCCCCTCAAAACTTTTACACAGAAAGATTGACGCTACCCTCACCGAGCATGGAGCACATTATCGTTGACACGGGCGCGCACTTTTCGGGTCACATCCACCCATTTTCCTTCCCCACCGTACTGAGCACTTAGCATCGAATTTTACACCGAAATTGCCCAAAACAGACGTGTCAAAACTCTT
>CAYIOH010000835.1:0-1778 GCA_964364975.1 uncultured Bifidobacteriaceae bacterium | reverse complement strand
ACAATGGGAGCTACACTCTGGTTGGCAGCAAAGTCAAATACGCCCCGCGGGCTTACTTTTTCGACTCTGGTCGTTATGACCCCGATACCAGCGGTGGTAGCTATGCTTACAGGGACATCATTTATGCGCGATACACTGATGAAACCAATGCCTCCCCCTATGCCATCATTCGGGTGCTTTCGTTCCGGGGGGATGACACTCCGCCGTACGATGGCATTCCGGATTATTGGATGGTAAATTATTTTGGGCATGGTGATCCACAATCTGCCGATTTGTCGCGTGCCACAGACGACCCCGATGGCGACGGTTTGAACAACCTGCAGGAATACATCGCGGGGATGAACCCGAAGGACTCCGCGTCTGCCCAACGCATCACGTCCTTCAGCCTCGGATCGCTACAATTTCAGGCCAAGGCCTACGAACTTTACGAAGTGCTCGGCTCGACCAACCTGACCACGTGGACGCGCGTAGCCACATTCGAACCCACAACCGCGTCCGTTCAAGTCAGGACCAACCTGCCACAAACCAATATCACCGCGGTTATTTCAAACCTGCCAACCTCGGGCCAACGCATGTTCTTCCGCATTTTGAAAGTGCCGTGAGCATAGTGCGCCCGTCACTGCAGCGCCGCCGGACGCGGGGAGAAAAACCGCTTGCCGCTGGCATGGCACTGACTTAAAAAGTATTCATGCATCGGCAGTACAAGATGACTAAGGCTGTGGCCCGCCCGGTTTTAAGCGTGGTCATCGGCTTGTTTGTCATTGCCTTCGGCGTTTTAGCGTCCGGCGCGGCGGTCCATCACGCGCTGCACCACGACGCGAATTCCCATTCAGGCGACTGCGCAATTTGTTCGTTCGCCAAGGGCCTGGTGGAAGCGGCGGATGCGCCAGTGGCTGTCTGCCAGCCCACCTTGTCCGCCGAGGTCGCGGCCCTTCCGACCGTCAGTTCTCTTCCGCAAAATCCTTCATTGCTGCTTCCGCCGGGGCGCGCGCCGCCCGTTCTCTCCGTCGTTTCCTGAAGTGGCCGGTTGAGTAATCAACTGGTTTTGTCTCGTTGTTTTGCTGTAAACCTTGTGGCGTGCCGTGTGTGCGGCGGCCTTTCCGTGGAGTGAATCATGAAACTTTTGAAACTGGTGAGAATGACGGTGGTGGTGTCCGCGTTGGGACTGAGCGCGTTTGCGACCCGGGCGCAGGACGCCGAACAATTCAAGCAACTCAAACTGCAGCTCGAGCAGATGCAGGCCAACTTCGATCTCGTGGTGCGCGAGCAACAGGCGCAGATCGAAGGTCTGAAAAAGCAGATTGCCGCCATACAACCGGGCGCCACGAATGGCGCGGCGGCGGCGGCGACCGCGATGGCGACGCCAACCGGCACAACGCTGGGTGCGCCTGACGAAGCTGTGGCCAAAGCGTGGTCACCGACTGACCCGATCCGCATCGGGAAGGGCGGGACATATATGGACATCTCTTTCGACGGACTGTTTGCGGCGGGTGGTTCAACCGCAGACGACATTGAGGGCGGCACGCAGTTGGGGGGACACGACCCGAACCAACGCGGTTTTACGGTGCAAAACGTCGAGTTGACATTTAGCGGCGCGGTGGATCCGTTCTTTCGCGCCCAGGCAAACGTCGTTCTCCAACTCGACTCCGGCGGTGAATCCTTCATTGAACTGGAGGAGGCATTTGCGGAAACCACTTCACTGCCGTGGAATTTGCAGGCGAAGGCGGGGCAATTTTTCACCGAGTTAGGCCGATTGAACTCGCAGCATCCGCGCTCGT
>CAYIOH010000834.1:0-1779 GCA_964364975.1 uncultured Bifidobacteriaceae bacterium | reverse complement strand
CCCGCTCATGGGGCGCGAAACTAGAAAAACCCTCTCCGAACGTCAACGTCGAATTCAGATAAAAAAATATCCGGGCAGCAGACGCCAAGGAGGTGGGGGTGGGGAACCCCGCTGAAGAAACGTACTGCTACCCGAATGGCTCATGTGTAATCGCCTCCCCGTTTTTTGTCAAAACTATTTTTTACGAATCATTCACACCGGTTCACACCCGGATGAACCGGGATGGACGCGGGTTCGGGTCTTTTTCGGACTGCAACCCCCACTCGACAAAGCCCTGATCCCCAGCCAAGCTGGCCGTGATGGCATTCGAGTCGGACGAACCACTGGATTTGCTCTGGAAGGAATACGGACTGGCGTTCAGGGATTTTGACGACCAGACACTCGCCCGTTGGCTGGCTCAGACGCTTGGCCAGTTGGAAGGCAGGGCTTGGCGGTCATCGCATCCGTTGGTCGGCACTTATCGGCTCGCGGCGCAGGCCGCCCACGACCGCCAAATCTGGCTCAAGCGCCTCGCCACGCCGCCGGCGGCCTACCCGGAATCCCCCTGTTGTCGCGCGCCATTCCTCCCGCTGCTGACCCGGGACGTGCGCGATGCCGGTCTGATTTGCCAGCATTGCAACGAAACGCTCGTGCCCTTCGACGAAATCCCGTCCGAAGTCCAGCCTGACCTCGAAGTCTGGGCCACCCAATACGAACCCGTCCACGCCGTCGCGCATTGGGATGATCGTCAGCGCAAGGGCGCCGGGAACTACGACCGCGCCTATGAAAACGCCGCGAAGGAAGCCTAGCGCCTGCTGGCCCGCGCCGGTCGCGAACTCGCCTCGAAACTTCTCAATCTCTACCCCGCCGTCGTGTGGGAAGACCACGACGAATGTCTCGAAGTGCGACCGGAGGATGTGGCGCTGTGAGGCGTTAAACCGTTGAAGCGTTGAAGCGATAAAACGTGAAGCCGCTAAATGCGTGTCGTGATTTCCTTGCTCCAACGTTTTAACGCTTTAACCTTTTAACGATTCAACGAACACAATGAAATGGCTCTTCAAGTGGATTTTCCGCCTGGCCCTGTTGCTGATCGCGCTCATCGTCGCGTTTGTCTGGTTCAAGGATGCGTTTCTGAAAGCGCTCGTCGAACGGCAAATCCGCGCCCGGACTGGCATGGACGTGAAGATCGGAAAATTTTCCGCCGGCATCCTTTCGCCGGTGGTGAACATCGAGAATTTCAAACTCTACAATCCGCCGGAATTCGGCGGCACGCCGTTCCTCGACATTCCAGAATTGCACGCCGAGTATGACCGGGGCGCGCTCGCCGGGTGCAGACTTCACCTCACGCTTCTGCGTTTGAACCTCGCCGAATTGAACGTCGTCAAGAATGACGCGGGCCACACGAACCTCGCGGGCGTGCGCTGGAAAACCCCATCGCGCGGCGCGGGCCGGCGTGATGAACTTCAATTTCCGGTCATAGATGTGTTGAACCTGTCCGTGGGCAAGGCGCGGTTCATGGACCTGAAAAATCCCCGGCACAACCGCGAGTTCCACCCCAACCTGCAAAACCAGATTTTCAAGAACGTGCAATCCGCCGATGACCTGAGCGGCATCCTGTTCATGATCTGGCTGCGCAGCGGCGGAGGAGTTAACCACGCAGGCCGCATTGATCAAATCTTCACCTTGAACTGCTCGTCCTGCTTGAGCGAGAGCGCGAAGCCGGTCGGCATTTTCACGCCCGGTAAATATCGTGTGTGCCGATGTTGAACGAAACAACCACGTCTCCCTCCAGGTAGAACG
>CAYIOH010000833.1:0-1783 GCA_964364975.1 uncultured Bifidobacteriaceae bacterium | reverse complement strand
GATAATAAATTTGTTCATGGTGTTGTGCTTGTGTAATTAGTTATGCTCCCTGCGACCCAGCGTGTCCATCGTAGAAGTACACTCCGGTTGTTTCCCGGAATTCTCCTTTGTAGATGTAGTTGTTATTCCTCTGGTTTTGCCAGGGAACGAGGGTCGTTTCAAGTCCTGCCCGCGTCCAGCGGTATGCGCCATGATTCCGTGAGAGCACGAACCATGCATCATCGTCTCCACCGGCTACCGTACCGAGGTACGGAGAGGTTTTGACCATAATGCCGAACTTCGCGGAATACACGTTCAAGTCGTTGTCGGGAGTCGCCGAACGGAGTTCCGATTCGGTGATCTCGACTGCGAGTTTGAAGTCAGCCGGAGAAACCAAGAGACATTGTGCGACTTTGCCGCCAATGATTCCGTTTTCCCGGCGCAACTCGAACATCTGCGTGATTGCAGTGTTCAGAGTTATTTCGGACAAATCCCCCGTTAAGAGGTTGTCCACCGTGTCTCCGTTAAAGTTGATGTGCGAGTTGGAGATGAGTGCTACCGCGTCGTGCGCCGTGGTCGTTCCAAATGCGTTTCGGTACAAACCGAATGAATGGAAGTCTCTTGATGCCCGAGCATCTTCTCCAAACCCTTCTACCGCTTTTTCGTACGCGCCGTGCATATTGTCGTCAAAGAAGTTCTTTGAGATGTCAATGCTTTGCGCATAGTTTTGGATGGAATAGGTTTTCTGATCCATCACTCTGGGATTCGCATTCGGAACATCTTGTTCCTCTGCGCGTGTTCCCCAAAGTCCTCCCGACTTTACTCCCTCCCAAATAACCGCGCCATTTGAAGCTGTGTCCTGCCTGAACACTTGCTCCGTTTGAGCTGTCGCAATGTGAGGGTATTCGCCAGTTTCGTACGCTGGTTTTGCAATGTCGTCCAGCGCAGTTTTAACGGCATTCGGTGAATTGCCTGCTGTATATGCCATGTTATGCCATTATTCCTTGACTAATGCCAGAACCATGAAGAGTAACTGTTTGAGCAATTTCAAAGAAAATTGTTGAGTTCGTCTCATCTCCACCCACAATAATCAAACCGTTAAACGACTGGTAAGTCGCTGCGGTAGCAATTGTGAAGGTCGATGACGTAAGGTCAACGGTTACTTTCTTGCCTTTTAAGTTATTTATCTCTCCAACCGTGTCGGCGGCTGCGGCCGTTAACGCCTTGCACTGCCAGACAATCCCTGGAAGGGGCTTGTAAAGTTGCACAACTCCAGCGAGCGTTGCTGACTCGGTAGAATCGCTCGCGGCGATTCCTAATACGAGATCAGTTCCGCGCTCTGGGTCTGCGGCAGCAAAGAGTATCGGGTTTGTTCCACCGGAGTTATTCGTTAGTTTCGCAGGTTCACCCATCTTGATTGAGATAGGCGTCGCCGGAATCAAACTAAACTCCCACGTTGGTACTGCGCTGTACGGCCCATTGTCTTTCAGTCTAATATCGTTTCTAGCCATTTTTTTTGCCGTATGCCCCTCATCGGACATTCGACAATATCCGAGTGGCGGTTTATGTAATGCCCGTGTTGGGGGCGATGCCCATTTCTTCGGGAGATTTTGCCTTTGATTCGGCTAATCTTTTTTCTGCGTCTTGCACTGAAATCTTATTTCGTTGGGCCATCCTTTGCGCGAGAAGTTTCTAGCTAGGGGTGAGTGAAGGCAGTTCCGGGATACGTCCCAGTTTTGACTGGATCGCACCCGATCCCGAGTTAGAGATAGAGTTCTTGGATTTGAGGGCATCAGTGGTTTCA